>NZ_JAAKUJ010000005.1:0-243997 GCF_049175075.1 Aeromonas sp. 600774 | reverse complement strand
ATGTTGACCGAGATCCTCGGTAAGTAAATCACTGGCCAGAGATGTGTTGAACGCCTCTCTGGCTGGCAGGGATAAAATAGAAAGGTGTGGCTGCAAGCCACCCTTTTCTTTTGCAATTTAAAAATAAGAAACAAGCATCATGACCAAACGTAAAGGCATTATTCTGGCCGGTGGCTCAGGCACCCGTCTTTATCCGGTGACCATGGCGGTGAGCAAGCAGCTGCTTCCCATCTATGACAAGCCGATGATCTACTACCCGCTCAGCACCCTGATGCTGGCGGGAATTCGCGATATTTTGATCATCAGCACGCCGCAAGACACTCCCCGCTTTGAGCAATTGCTGGGTGATGGCAGCCAGTGGGGCCTGAATTTGCAGTACAAGGTGCAACCAAGCCCGGATGGGTTGGCGCAAGCCTTTATTCTGGGTGAAGAGTTTATCGGCTCAGACCCCTGTGCGCTGGTGCTGGGGGACAACATCTTCTACGGCCACGACCTGCAGAAACAGTTGGAAGCCGCAGCGGCCAAAGAGAGTGGCGCGACCGTCTTTGCCTACCATGTGCATGACCCCGAGCGTTATGGGGTGGTGGAATTTGATAAAGAGGGGACCGCTATCTCTCTGGAAGAGAAGCCGTTGGAGCCCAAGAGCAACTATGCGGTGACCGGCCTCTATTTCTATGACAACAGCGTGGTGGAGATCGCCAAGAGCCTGAAGCCGTCGCCCCGAGGTGAGCTGGAAATTACCGATGTGAACCGTATCTACCTGGAGCAAGGCAATCTGTCGGTGGCCATGATGGGCCGTGGTTATGCCTGGCTGGATACCGGAACCCATGAAAGCCTGATTGAAGCGAGCAACTTTATTCAAACTATCGAGACCCGTCAGGGATTGAAAGTGGCTTGCCCGGAAGAGATTGCGTATCGCCAGAAGTTTATCAATGCCGACCAGGTGCGTGAACTTGCAGCGCCGTTGGCAAAGAATGCGTATGGACAATATCTGTTAAGAATGGTTGCCAAAGCCTGATGTGATATGGGGGAGGGAAAATACTTCCCCCATTAAAAATTGAAGCAAGTGTGGATAGACAGATGAATGTAATCAAGACAGCAATTCCAGATGTGCTTATTTTTGAGCCAAAAGTGTTTGGTGATGAGCGAGGTTTTTTCTTTGAAAGTTTCAACCACAAGTTGTTTGAAGAGGCGGTAGGGTATCCGGTGACGTTTGTGCAGGATAATCACTCCAAATCATCGAAAGGGGTGTTGCGTGGATTGCACTATCAGTTGCCGCCCCATGCTCAGGGCAAACTGGTGCGTTGTGTGGCCGGTGAAGTGTTTGATGTAGCGGTAGATATTCGTAAAAGCTCCCCGACCTTCGGGCAATGGGTAGGCGTTCACCTTTCTGGAGAAAACAAGCGACAGCTGTGGATCCCGGAAGGATTTGCGCATGGCTTTGTTACTCTGACAGAGACGGCCGAGTTTTTGTATAAAACAACCAATTACTATGCCCCCGTAAGTGATAGAGGCATTGCATGGAATGATGCCTCTATTGGTATTAAGTGGCCCGAGTTAAACGCGGATATCCTGACCTCTGCAAAAGATAGTACTGCCAAGTCATTAGCGACCGCAGACCTGTTTATCTAAATTACACTCCCTGCATTACTGCAGGGAGTCTTTAGTTCGCTGAGATAATATGGATTTATATACGGGTTCGAAAGGTATTCTTGCCAGAAAAAACAATATTGAACCTATGCTTGGTTGCTCATTACGTCATATGGCAGGGGCCGTCTCTTTCTCTGAAAATGATGTTTTAGTTGGCTGGGGCCAAAAAGCCAATACCAGGCAGATTAAGCAGAAGGCACAAGCGTTAGGGTTGTCCTATTGGCAGCTGGAAGATGGCTTTATCGGTTATATCGGTCATCCCGCCAGGGGGGGCAAGGCGGTCTCGTTGATCGCCGATCCTGTGGGGATCTATTACGATGCCCGCCAGCCCAGCCAGCTTGAGCAGTTGATTGCCGCCCCGTGCGAGCCACAGATGTTGGCACGGGCCGAGCGATTGATCAGTGAGTTGGTTCACCTCGGGATCACCAAATACAACTGTTATGCCACTGTGCCGGCTCACGCTGCCAACCATGGCAGCGTGAGTCGTTTCGCCGCACAAGGGGGGGAGGGTGGCCTGCCATCGGCGCTGGCCGCGCGGTTGCAGCAGAGCGCCAAACCCAGGGTCCTGTTGGTCGATCAGGTGGCGGGAGATCTCTCCATTCCGGGGGCGCTGGCCAGTGAAGCTGATTTTGTGGCGATGGTGGAGGCGGCGCGCCGCAATCATCCCGATGCGCGCCTGCTGCTGCGCACCCATCCCGATACGCGCTTTGGCAAGAAAAGCGGTGTGCTGGCGCGCTTGCAGCTAAATGATGTTGAAGTGGTTGCCGAGCATTGTCATCCTCATGCGCTGCTCAATGCGGTGGATGCTGTCTATACAGTCTCATCCCAGCTTGGTTTTGAGGGGTTGTTGCTGGGCAAGCCGGTCTACTGCTTCGGTATGCCGTTTTATGCCGGTTGGGGGCTGACCCATGACAGCAAGCAGTGCGAGCGCCGCAACGTAAACGTGTCGCTCGCCCAGCTGGTCGCGGCAGCCTTGATTTGCTACCCGCGCTATCTGGACCCCGTGCTTGGCCAGCGTTGTGAAGTGGAAGAGGTCATTGCCATCATCGCTCGCCAGCAAAAGCCCGCTCCACGTTGGCGCAGGCTTTATCTGGTCGGTTTCTCGCTGTGGAAGCGCGCCTTTATGCAGGCGTTTTGTCATCACCTGGCCGAGGAGCTTTGTTTTGTTAGCAAGCCTCCCAAGCGGTTGACTGGTGATGAGCAGGTTCTGGTGTGGGGAAGTCGCTATCCCGAGCTGGTTTCAGCGATACGGGTCGAAGACGGCTTTATCCGCTCGAAAGGGTTGGGTTCCAACCTGTGCCGTCCTTCGTCACTGTCACTGGATCCGGTCGGCATTTATTTTGATAGCCGAACCCCCAGCGGGTTGGAGCAGTTGCTCAACTATCAGCAATTGACCGAGCCGGAGATTGAACGTGGAGAGAGGTTGATCTCGTTGCTTCGTCAACATCAGATCAGCAAGTACAACGTGGGGGAGATTCAACCCTATTCACCGCCCATGGATGGTCGACAACTGGTGTTGGTGGTGGGGCAGGTGGATGGTGATGCCTCTATTCTGACCGGTAGCCCGTGTATTCGCAGCAACGAGCAGTTGCTCTGGGCGGTGCGAGCGGCCAAACCCGACGCTCATATTCTCTACAAACCGCATCCTGATGTGGTGGCGGGCAACCGTGGCGGGGCGATTTCTGCGGCTTGTCTGGCGGAGTGTGTCGATAGTCAGGTGCTGGATGTTGGCCTCACCAGTCTGTATCCCCATGTGGATGAGCTGCATACCATGACGTCACTCAGTGGCTTCGAGGCGCTGGTGCAGGGAGTCAAAGTGACGACCTGGGGCCAACCCTTTTACAGTGGCTGGGGTCTGACCACGGATGCCAATCCGCCTGCTCGCCGTCAGCGCACGCTGCCTTTGTCAGCACTGGTCTATCTGACGCTGGTCGCCTATCCACTCTATCTGGATTGGCAAACCGGGCTCTGGATCAGCCCTGAGCAGTTGATCCACCAGTTGGCGACACAGGGACACTCATCAGCTCAGAAAGCGAGCCGCTGGCAACGCTGGCAGCTCAAGTTCGGTTATTTGATCCAGACGCTCATGCAGCGCCCCTCTCTCTCCCCGTTTTTGAGATAAGTCGTTAATGAAGATTTTGTTACTGCAAGGACCGCTTGGTCCTTTCTTTCAGACCCTGAGTCGTCAGTTGACCGAGGCGGGACATCAGGTGGTGAAGATCCAGTTCAATGGCGGGGATGAGTGCTGGCCCTGTGCTGGAGAAAATCTGCGCTTTCGCGGCAAACCGGAGAGCTGGAACGCCTTCTTTCGCCGGGTGCTCAAGCAGCATGGTATTGATGCGGTGATCTGTTACGGGGATTGCCGTTACTACCATCTGGAGGCAGGTCGCATCTGCAAGCTGAAGCGAGTGCCATTCTGGGCAATGGAAGAGGGGTACCTCAGGCCTGACTATGTGACCCTTGAGCAAGGGGGGGTCAATGCCTTCAGCCCCTGGTATGAGCGGCGCGATCAACTTGCCCAACTGGATTGGCCTGAGCCTTATGACAGTTCACTCAAGGTGGGCAAGACCTTCGCCGTGCGCGCCTGGTATGCCAGTCGCTACCACATCAACAAGTCGTTGTATCGCTGGCGTTATCCCCACTTCGTCAATCATCGCCCCTGGAGTCTGGTGCAAGAGGCGATGGGGTGGGTCTGCGGGGCCATGGTGAAGTATGGAAACGTGCGTCAGGATCGCGCCCTGCTCAAGGCGTTGCCCCGGCACGCTGGACGGATCTTTTTCGTGCCATTGCAAGTGACCGAAGACTTTCAAATCAGGGAACACTCAGACTTGAGCGGGGTCGAGGAGATGGTTGCGCAGGTGATCAACTCGTTTGCGCAGTATGCCAAGCCTGAAGATATATTGCTGTTCAAGCATCACCCCATGGATCGGGGCTATGTCAGCTATCGCGCCCAGATCAATCGACTCATTGCCGTACTTGGCCTGGAGGGGAGGGTCTTTTACGGTTATGAACTGCCACTGCCGACCCTTTATCCCTTGCTCAAGGGGGTTATTACCATCAACAGCACGGTCGGCCTCTCTGCCCTGCTCCATGACGTGCCCACCTTTTGTATGGGACGGGCACTCTATGATATCGCCGGGTTGACCACCAAAGGCTCGCTGGCCTCCTTCTGGCACAAGCAGAGCCCGGTATGTGCCGAGACATTCAAGCGGGTGCGCCACTCCTTGCTCCATCTGACCCAGCTCAATGCCAGTTTTTACCGTCATTTGAATATGAGTGCGCAGGCGGTCATGGAAAAAATGAAGCTTTCGAAGTCCTGTCTGGGAGATGGTGTTGTATCACCGGAACGCCGTATGAGAGTGAATAAAACAATGTGCCTTACATTGCCCTGGCTGTCGACTCTCGACAGTATTACCGACCCGTTTACATCTGTGGGTTCAACCGTTCTGATGTTACTCGTTTGAAGTCTGCTGAATTTTGCGTTAGTTTGTTAGTGAGAGGTAAATAAAACCAGGAAGGTTAACATGAACATTCACGGTTGCTTGTTATCCATTGGGTTATTGGGGTTGCCGACTTTTTCCATGGCAGCTGATCATGATCTTTCACTGATTATTCACGGCGCATCTATTCACAGTCATTGCTCAAAAGGTACAGGAAGCAAGAGCAAGACCTGTGATTTTAATGGTTTTAACCCCGGGCTGGGATTGGCGTGGGTGTTCTTGGGTGACAGCGACACGGGGAAACTGGCGCTTCGCGGTGGTTTTTATCGAGATTCTCTCGAGAATACAGCAGGTTATGCCGGTGTCTCTTATCGAAAAGAGTGGTATCTCACCGAACATGTATTTGCCGGAGTTGGCATGGAGGCCGGTTATCTCAACGGTTCGGGTATTGATGGTTTTGCTGCATTACCGATGGTGACATTGGGTTATAAATCGGTTGCATTGGAAATAGGCTATGCACCCAAGGTTGATTGGGTACCAGGAGGAGACCATGTTGCGGTCACCACATTTACATTGCGATGGACGCTATAATAGCCCGGATATATTGCTGCAAGGTTTTAATTTGTAACTTTACCACGTACTTTTCATTCATGGTTGCTGAGAAATACACGCTTCTTGTTACTATCTATATATTAAAGGGCAAGTTTTTCTGAAAAAAATAGAAAGTTGAAGATCACTTTTTTATGTGGGCGACAATGATGTTGGATTTATTCAAGATGGAGTCAACAGCATATTTATTTATCAATGTTGATTGCGTCTGAATAATTCGGAAAATAAAAAAGCCCTTCACCATGGTGAGGGGCTTTTTGCTATCTGGCGTTTACCCGCTTGGGTTGCTCCGTCTGGGTTTAGTAGCCCTGCTGGTGCACATCCATTACTGCGCGGCCAGACGGGTCGGCCATCTCCTTGAACTTGGCATCCCACTCCAGCGCGGTGGGAGTGGAGCAGGCGACCGACTTGCCGTAGGGCACGGTGCGGGCGGCGGCTTCCAGCGGGAAGTGCTCGTCGAAGATGGCGCGGTAGAAGTAGGCCTCCTTGGTGAGCGGGGTGTTGATGGGGAAGCGGAATGCGGCCGCCTCGAACATCTGATCCGTCACTTCCTGTTCCACCATGGCTTTCAGGCTGTCGATCCACGAATAGCCTACACCGTCGGAGAACTGCTCCTTCTGGCGCCATGCCACTTCGTGGGGCAGCAGGTCCTCGAACGCTTCGCGCAGGATGTGCTTCTCGATCTTGCCCTTGCCGCACATCTTGTCAGCCGGCTGCAGGCGCATCGCCACGTCCATGAACTCCTTGTCGAGGAAGGGCACACGACCTTCCACACCCCAGGCGGCCATCGACTTGTTGGCGCGCAGGCAGTCATAGAGGTGCAAAGAGGCGAGCTTGCGCACGTTCTCTTCGTGGAACTCGCGGGCGTTGGGCGCCTTGTGGAAGTAGAGGTAGCCACCGAACAGCTCGTCGGAGCCTTCACCGGAGAGCACCATCTTGATCCCCATCGCCTTGATGTAGCGGGCCATCAGATACATGGGCGTGGAGGCGCGGATAGTGGTGACGTCATAGGTCTCCAGGTGATAGATGACGTCGCGCAGGGCATCCAGACCCTCCTGCACGGTGAAGTGGATCTGGTGGTGGATGGTGCCCAGATGATCGGCTACCTTGCGGGCGGCGGCGAGATCCGGCGACCCTTCCAGACCGACGGCGAAGGAGTGCAGTTGCGGCCACCAGGCTTCGCTCTTGCCATCGTCCTCGATGCGACGCGCCGCATAGAGCTTGGTGATGGCGGAGATAACGGAGGAGTCCAGTCCGCCGGAGAGCAGCACGCCATAAGGCACGTCACACATCAGCTGGCGCTTGACCGCCGCTTCCAGCGCGGCTTTCAGCTCGGCTTTGTCGCTGACGTTGTGCTCGACCGCGCTGTATTCCATCCAGTCGCGCTTGTACCACTGTTTGAGCTCGCCATCCTTGCTCCACAGGTAGTGTCCCGGCGGGAAGGTTTCGACGCTCTTGCAGACCGGCACCAGCGCCTTCATCTCGGAGGCGACATAGAAATTGCCGTGCTCGTCGCGACCGGTATAGAGGGGGATGATCCCCATGTGGTCGCGACCAATCAGGTAGGCATCCTGTTCGGCGTCATAA
The DNA here is from genome assembly GCF_049175075.1 of Aeromonas sp. 600774. Classification (NCBI taxonomy): domain Bacteria; kingdom Pseudomonadati; phylum Pseudomonadota; class Gammaproteobacteria; order Aeromonadales; family Aeromonadaceae; genus Aeromonas; species Aeromonas sp. 600774. The sequence goes on along the minus strand of NZ_JAAKUJ010000005.1, from coordinate 236,711 downwards.
AGAATGAAGGCAAAGATGCCGTTGAGATCGTCAAGAAACGCCGGGCCCTTCTCCTTGTAGAGCGCCAGCAGCACTTCACAGTCGGATTTGGTCTGGAACTGGAAGTCGACCTTGAGGGTTTTCTCCAGCTCTTTGTGGTTGTAGATCTCGCCGTTAACCGCCAGCACATGGGTGCGCTCGGGGTTGTAGAGCGGCTGGGCGCCATTGCCAGGGTCGACGATGGCCAGACGCTCGTGCACCAGAATGGCTTTGTCGGAGCTATAGACGCCGGACCAGTCAGGCCCGCGGTGACGCAGTCGCTTGGACATCTCCAGCGCCGATTTGCGCAGGGCTACTGCATCGGACTTGATATCCAGAATGCCGAAAATTGAACACATTGGCGGTAATCCTCTTGATTTTTATATGAGCCCCCCACGTTTGGGCTCGAAATTCCATTTACATTCCTCGTCAGACACAATGCCTAGCGGAAAAACCTTTTGCAAGCGGGAAAACCGCAGAAAATCATGCCGTAAGCGTCAAGCGGATCAACAGGATAAGGGCTGCTGCAACGGGGCAGGGTGACGTGAACGTCAAGTCGAGGCGGGTTCGAAGATGACGTAGACCTTGCGACAGGGGGTGAGGGTCTCCCACTCTCCGACAAAACCGGCTGGAATGACGAATTGATCGCCGGGTTTGAGGGCCAGCTGGCCGCCCAGATTGTCATGGATCACCACATCCCCCTCCAGCAGCTGGCAATACTCGTGTTCGGTGTAGTGGATGGCCCAGCGGCCGGGCTCGCAAGCCCAGAAGCCGACGTGAAACTGCTGGCGGGGGTCGGAGTAGTGGTTCCACACCGTCTGGCTCGGGTTGCCCGCTTTAATGCGCTCGGGGGCAGGCATCAGCGGGGTAGGGGCCGCCTCGTGGCGGTCGAGCAGGATCCAGTCGTTGAGGGTCTTCATGGTGCCTCCTTGGCTTCGGCAGATAGGAACGCGGGGCCATCCCGGCCCGCGTTTGTTTGTTTTATTAAACGAGGTTGTGCATAACTTAAACGATGCGCATTCCCTTGCCAAGGGCTGCTGGCCGACGACTCAAAGCGGCTGCAAGCGGCGGATCACATGACGGGCAAAGCCGCTGCCCGCTTCGTTGTAGACGTTGAACACCGCATCCACCCCCTGCTCCTGCAAGGAGGCGATATCATCCTCGAAGCGGACGATGGCGGCTATCTTGCCGGCAAAACCGTGGCTGCGCAGCTTCTCGATGGCGTAGAGATTCCCCGAGTGGTGGGGCATGGCCAGCAGCACCAGATTGACCTGATTGGAGAGCAGCACCTTGTCCCAGAAGTCGGTATCGGTGGCATCCCCCTCGATGACGTTCATCCCCTGGGCACGCAGGGTGGGCAGCTTCTCGCTGTCGTTCTCCACCCCGAGGATGACGTTGCCGTACTTGTTCTCCAGCTCGAAGTAGGCCCCCTGACCGATCCGCCCCATACCGAGGATGATCACCTCGGCATCGCCAAGCTCTATGGGTCTGTCTTCCGGATGGAGGTTGCTCGCTTGCAATCCTCGCAGCCAGTGGCCGATGCGGTGGTAAATGCGCTCGCTCTGGGCATTGAGGGGGGCAGAGATCATAAAGCTGGCCGCCAGTGCCAGCGAGACCGCCACCAGCCACTCGTGGGAGAGCCAGCCCGCCTTGGCGGCGATGGCGGCGACGATCAGGCCAAACTCCGAGAAGTTGGTGAGCGCCAGGGTCGAGAGCAGCGCGGTGCGCACCCGCAGGTGAGCGCCGCTGTAGACCAGATAGTAGAGCGCGCTTTTGAGCGGCAGGGCCAGTACCAGCGCCAGTGCCAGCAACATGGTGTCGTGGGTCGGCAGACCGTTGAGACCGATGGTGAGGAAGAAGCAGATAAGAAACAGGTCTTTGAGGTTGAAGAGCGCCTTGGCAAGGCCCGCTGCTGCCGGATGAGAGGCGAGCATCATGCCGATGATCAGCGCCCCGAGATCCGGCTTGAGGCCGACCACTTCAAACCCGGCCGCCCCCACCACCAGCGCCAGAAAGACCCCGAACAGCACCTGCAACTCGCCGTGACCGGCCCGCTCCAAGAGCTTGAACAGCAGCGGGCGCAGCAGCGGCAGCCCCAGTACCCAGAGCGCCCAGATGCTGGGCCACTTGCCGCTGGAAAACGCCAAAAAGGCCACGGCGAACACATCCTGCATGACCAGCACGCCGATGGCGATGCGGGCGTAGAGGGCATTCATGTCGCTGCGATCTTCCAATACCTTGACCGCAAAGACGGTGCTGGAGAAGGAGAGGGCAAAGCCCAGCAGAAGCGCCAGTTTCCAGTCAAGCGAGAGGGCAAGTTCAAGCCCCAGCCCCTTGCAGACCAGCAGCACCACAGTAAAGAGCAGGGTGGAGAGCAGCAGGTGCAGGCTGGTGGTGCCCCACACATCGCGCCGCATCAGGGTCTTGATATTGAGCTTGAGACCGATGGTGAACAGCAGCAGGGTGACGCCGAGATCGGCGACTTCGCTCAGGGCGGGGGTATTTTCATATCCCATGCCGTTGAGGATAAAACCGGCGGCCAGAAAGCCGAGCAGGGGGGGCAGGCCAATCAGATTGACTACCATGCCGCAACCAAAAGCCACGGCGATCAGAATGGGTTCCATAACAGATCCTGCAAGGGCAGGAGAGACCTGCCCTGTTTAACGCTTGGGTGGTGATTAGACGATATCGATATCGACCACGGAGTCGAAAATATGGTTCGGGCGAAACGGCATGCGGTCGATATCGGCGACCTTGCTCACCCCGGAGAGCACCAGCACCGTCTCGAGACCGGCCTGAAAGCCCGCCAGAATGTCGGTGCGCAGGTTGTCGCCGATGATGATGGTGTCGTCGGAGTGGGCCTCCATCCGGTTGAGCGCCGCACGGATGATCCAGGCGCTCGGCTTGCCGACATAGAACGGCTTCTTGCCGGTCATCCGCTCGATGGGGGCGCACAGGGCGCCGCAGGCCGGGTGCATCATGGGGCCGTGGGTATCGGGGTTGGTCGCGATAAAGCGGGCCCCCTGATCGACGAACTTGGCCCCCTGTTGCATCATGGTCCAGTTGTAGTTGCGGGTCTCGCCTACCACCACGAAGTCGGGGTCGATATCGGTGATGGTGAAACCGGCTTTGTAGAGCTCGTGGGTCAGCGCCCCTTCACCGATCACATACGCCTTCTTGCCATCCTGACGCTTGAGGAAATCGGCGGTACCCATGGCGGAGGTGTAGAAGCACTCCTCCGGCACTTCGATACCTGCGGAGCGGAAGCGGTTTTGCAGATCTTTCTGGGTCTGGGCCGGGTAGTTGGTGAGGAACAAGAGCTTGCTGCCCTGCTCCAGCAGGCGATGGACGAAACGGTCAGCACCTGGGATGAGATCGTTGTTGTGCAGGATGACACCGTCGATATCGCAGATGACGTTCTTCTTCATGAAAACTCCTTGTCAAGGCGCAGGCGAGCCGCCAATCGGTAAGATGTTCAATCATTTATGATTTTTGTGACGCCATTATAAGTCTGTTTGATGACAAGTCTCCCCTGTCTCGCCACTTGGGTGCACAATAAAGTTGTCATGGTGTCAGTCTGGTGGAGGGGCTGACGCCGGGATCACTTTGCTGCTGGAGCCGTCGCTATGGACACCCCGATTCCCAAGCCCGTCACATCCGAACACCTCACCGCCGCGCAATTTATCGCCGGACTGCCGAAACTGGAGCTGCACCTGCATATCGAGGGCAGCCTCGAACCCGAGCTGATGTTTGAGCTGGGCCGCCGCAATAACATCCCGCTGCCCTGGCCTGATGTGGCCAGCGTGCGCGCCGCCTATGATTTTGACTGCCTGCAATCCTTTCTCGACCTCTACTATCGCGGCGCCAGCGTGCTGGTGACCGAGCAGGATTTTTTCGACCTCACCTGGGCCTATCTTGAACGTTGCGCTGCTGACAAGGTGGTGCATGTGGAGATCTTCTTTGACCCGCAGACCCACACCGCCCGCGGCGTCCCCTTTGCTACTGTGCTGGGCGGTATCGAGCGGGCGCTGCAGACTGGGGAGCGGGAGTTTGGCATCAGCTGGCGGCTTATCATGAGCTTTTTGCGCCACCTCAGCGAGGATGAAGCGTTCGCTACGTTGGAAGAGGCTATGCCCTTCCTGTCGCGCATTCACGGCATCGGCCTCGACTCGGGGGAGAGGGGCAATCCGCCGACCAAGTTTGCCAGGGTCTTTGCCAAATGCCGCGAGCTGCGGCTGCCGGTGGTGGCCCACGCCGGTGAAGAGGGGCCTGCCGACTACATCTGGCAGGCGATCAACGAGCTGCAGGTATGCCGTATCGATCACGGAGTGCGCTCGGCCGATGATCCCGAGCTGCTGCGCTATCTGGCCGATACCCGCTTGCCGCTTACCGTCTGCCCCCTCTCCAACACCCGGCTCAAGGTGTTCGGCAATATGGCCCAGCACAATGTGCTGCGGCTGCTGGAGCAGGGGCTCTGCGTCACCATCAACTCGGACGACCCCGCCTACTTTGGCGGCTATATGAATGCCAACTTTGCGGCGCTGGCCGATGGCCTTGGCGCGACCATGAGTCAGCTATGTCGCTTGTCGCTCAATGCGGTGGAGGCGAGCTGGCTCTCTCTGGCCGACAAGGCGCGGCTGACCAGGGAGATCCGCAGTTATGCCGCGACTCACGGGGTGATCCTGCATTGAGTCAGGCGCCAATGAAGTCGAGATGACATGCAGTAGATATAAAGAGAGGCCCGCCATCACTGGCGGGCCTCTCTTATTTTAAAGGCTGGTGTGATTTCTGGAGGAGGGCTGTATTACGCCACTCGCACCAGAAACTTCTCGCCCTGTCCTTCGTGCTTGAAGCGCTCGAGCTGGGTAGGCAGTGCCTCAAAGTCGCCGACCACCAGCGGCGGCAGGGTCAGCTCGCCGCTCGCCATCTGCGCCATCATGGCGACCCCGGCGGCGACCAGTCGGCTCCACTGTTTGTCCGAGCCAAAGGCGTGCTGGGCGCCCAGTGCAATCTCGTGTAACGAGTGGCAATGGGCAAAGGCGGGCAGCGGATTGTGCGGGATGCGCCCCAGCACAGTCACCATATGGCCGTAGTAGCCAAGGGCGGGCAGCAGGCTCTCTGCCTGTTGGCTCGAGACCAGATCGATGATCCCCTCGAACGGCTCGTTGCCGTTGGCGGCCTGCAAGGTGGCCAGCCAGTCTGGTTCCCGATAATCGGCCACCCCCTGCACGCCGATCTGTTTGAGCCACTGATGGTGGCGTGGGCTGGCGCTGGCAAAGACCCGCGCTCCTTGCTGGAGGGCAAGTTGCACCGCAAATCGGCCGACACTGCTGCCGGCACCTGTGATGAGCAGTGCTTCCCCGTGCAGGCGCGGCAGCTTGGCCAGTGCCTGCCAAGCGGTGAGACCGGGACAGGGCAGGGCGGCGGCGGCCTCGTCACTCAGGGCATCGGGCACCGGCAGCAGGGCACGGGCCGGTACCCTGGTGTGGCGGGCAAAGCTGCCGTGGTGGCGCAGGTCGGTGTGATAGGCGACCCGGGCACCGAGGCGCAGATGGCTGACGTTGGCGCCGAGGGCCATGATAGTGCCCATGCCATCAACGCCGGGCACCTGACCGTCCTGCCAGTGGGAGTGGCCATATTCGATCAGCTTCCAGTCCACCGGATTGAAGGCGATAACCCGGTTTGCCACCAGCACCTCGTCAGGGGCGAGCGGTGCCAGGGGCAGATCGGCGAGGGTCAGCTGGGTTGGTTCACCGGGGGCATGCCAGCACCAGGCTTGGGTGTGATTCATGGTGACTCCTTGTGAAAGCGAGGGGAGAGAAGAACGAGATTATTGCAGCAGTGATTCGGTCAGTCATATCACTGTTGCTAATGCGCAACAATACGGCAGGCCCCAACCTGTGGGGCCTGCGTTACGTGGCCGATTGGTCATCGGCAATCAGCGGCTGGTGGTTGCGTCATCAGCCTGATAGACGGGGTAATCGGTCAGCCCCTTCTCGCCGCCGCCGAACAGGGTGGCCGGATCGTGGGGGGCCAGCGGATAGCCGTGGCGCAGCCGGTTCGGCAGATCCGGGTTGGCGACGAAGGGGCGGCCAAAGCCAATCATGTCGGCCCAGCCCGCTTCGAGGGCGGCGCGAGCCCGCTTGCCATCATATTTACCGGCGTAGATCAGGGTGTTGGGGAAGGCATCGCGCAGACCCTGCTTGAAGTTCTCCGGCATCAGGGGGGCATCGTCCCAGTCCGCTTCGGCGATGTGCAGGTAGACCACGTTGAGTTGGCCCAGCAGTCGGGCGGCGGCCAGATAGGTCTCCTGCGGGTTGGCATCGACGGTGCCGTTGAGGGTGGTGAGCGGCGCAAGGCGCACCCCGACCCGGTCAGCCCCGATCTCGCTGCAGACCGCTTCGGTCACCTCTTTGAGGAAGCGCAACCGGTTCTCCAGCGATCCGCCATAACTGTCGGTGCGGGCGTTGGATTCGGAGTCGAGGAACTGGTTGATCAGATAACCGTTGGCGGCGTGCAGCTCGATGCCGTCAAAACCGGCGCTGATGGCGTTGCGAGCCGCCTGACGGAACTGGCCCACCACTGCATCGATATCGGCCTGAGTCATGGCGCGCGGGGTGACGGTCTCGACAAAGCCCGGCACATCGCTGCCGTTATCGACGAACACCTTGACGCCCACTGCGGGCAGGGCTGAAGCGGAGATGGGCTGGGCGCCGCCGATGTTGTCCGGATGGGTGACCCGGCCCACGTGCCAGAGCTGGGCGAAGATGGTGCCCCCCTTGGCGTGTACGGCATCGGTCACCCCTTTCCAGCCAGCGATCTGCTCGGCGCTGTAGATGCCCGGCGTCCAGGCATAGCCCTTGCCCATGGGGTCGATTTGGGTGCCTTCGCTGATGATCAGGCCCGCCTCGGCGCGCTGGGCGTAGTAGCTCGCAATCATGGTGTTGGCCACATCACCCGGCTGACTGGCACGGGAGCGGGTCATGGGGGGCATGACGATGCGGTTGGCAAGGTGCAGCTGGCCAAGGCGCAGCGGGCAGAACAGGTGATCGTGGCTCATCTTGAGTTCCTCATGGTGGAAGTGAGGCCACTTTATGCCGCCATCTTGTTGTGAAAAAGAGGGGTAATTGCACAAGAGAATTGTGCTTGATGCAGCAATCAGCACAAACCGCCGGGAAAGAAGGCGTTGAGGCATAAAGTTGAAGCATAAAAAAGAGGGCCGTCTGGCCCTCTTCTATTTTCTGCTGGTGGCAGGCTCAAGCCGCGGCGGGCATCACTTTCACCCGCTCGATGCGCCGCTCGCTCACCTCGATCACCTCGAAGTTGAGCTGCTGCAGTTGCAACTGCTGACCCGGGGTGGGCAGGGTGCCGAAGTGGGAGAGCAGCATGCCCGCCAGGGTCACGTATTCATCGCTCTCGCTCACCAGCCCCTCGTACTCCAGCACCTGCTCCACATGGTGGATGTTGGTGCTGCCGTTGATCAGCCACCCTTCGCCATCGCGCACGATATCCGGGGTTTCGTCCTCGTCCGGCAGTTCGCCGACGATGGCCTCCAGCAGGTCGTGGGTGGTGACCAGCCCCTGAATGACGCCAAACTCGTCGGAGACCAGAATAAGGCTCCCCTTGGCTTTGCGCAGCTCCGCCAGCAGGCGGATCACGTTGATGGTCTGCGGCACGATTATGGGATCGTTCTGCTTGGCCAGTTCGCTCAAGGATTGCCCTTCGTTCAAGGCAAACAGCAGATCGCGCGCCTTGACCACTCCGATCACCTCGTCCAGATCCCCGTCACAGATAGGGAACAGGCTGTGGGGCTCGCGCTGCAGCAGGGCGCGGATCTCGTCGCTGGAGTCGTTGATATCGATCCAGGCCATCTCCGAGCGCGGGGTCATGATGGTGCGAATGGAGCGCTCGGCCAGCGACAGCACGCCGGTCACCATATAGCGCTCCTCCTCGCCAAAGCTGAGCGGTTCGGCAGGTGCGGCATCCAGATCGTCATCCGGTCTGTCCTGATACGCCTTGCTCCCCATCAATTTGAAGATGGCGGCGGTGGTGCGCTCACGCAGGGGCAGCTTGGATTCGTGACGCATGGCGCTGCGCTGGGCCAGCTGGTTGAAAAACTCGATCAGCACCGAGAAGCCGATGGCCGCGTAGAGGTAGCCCTTCGGAATATGGAAGCCAAATCCTTCCGCCACCAGGCTGAAGCCGATCATCAGCAGGAAGCTCAGACAGAGCACCACCACGGTGGGGTGGGCGTTGACGAAGCGGGTCAGCGGCTTGGAGGCGAGCACCATCACCACCATGGCGATGGTCACGGCGGCCATCATCACGCCAAGGTGTTCCACCATGCCGACGGCAGTGATGATGGAGTCGAGCGAGAAGACCGCATCGAGCACCAGAATTTGGGCGATCACCACGCCAAAACTGGCGTAGGCGCCGACCGGGCCGTCATCCTGGGGTTTGGCTTCCAGTCGCTCATGCAGCTCGGAGGTAGCCTTGAATAGCAGGAACAGGCCGCCCCCCATCAGGATCAGATCCCGACCGGAGAAGGGGTGATCCCACAGGTGCAAAATCGGGGTGGTAAGGGTAACCAGCCATGACATGATGCTCAAGAGCCCAAGTCGCATCAGCAGGGCCAGCGACAGGCCGATAATGCGCGCCTTGTCCCGTTGGGCGGGGGGCAGTTTTTTCACCAGGATGGCGATAAAGACCAGGTTGTCGATCCCCAGCACGATTTCCAGGACGATCAGGGTAAACAGACCAATCCAGATGTGGGGATCCAGCAGCAATTCCATTGTATGACCTCAATAAAAACAGACAGAGCAGAGAGTGATCACGGCGCACGATGGCCGCAGTAACAGCAAGGCAAAGGTGTTATTCAGAGGCGCTGATGAAGCAGAAAAAGATAGGCTTTGACAGAGAGAGACGAAGGGCAACTTCGGGGATTGTCCATGATGGGCAATAAAACCTCGGGTGAAAAATGAGCCCTGATGATAGCGGCTGGCGCCGATTTGGCAAGAGCCGCGTCAGTGGGCGTCATCGGGGGTTGTGATGCGACAGGGGGAGGCGGCCGCGTCGCGCTCCCCCGTGCGGTCGTTACAACCAGCGCTTTTCGCGGGTGAAACAGACCGACAGCCAGGCATCGCCAAGGCTATCGCCGAGGCGGGACCAGAGCTCCTGGCGCAGGGCATCCTGCCGTTCGACCGGCCACTCCTGGCCCGGTGCCACCAGAATGTTCAATTCCAGATCGAAGCGGCGCCCGCTCTTGGCCAGATGGCTGTAGCACTCGACGCCATGGCGCTGGCGCAGCGCCTCGACTTCGCTCTCGACCAGTTGGGAGACATCCCCTCTGGGGGCAATTTTCAGCACTTCCCGCAGGTTGCGACCGAGCACCTTGATGGGAATGAGGGTGGCACAGAGGGCCAGCAGCGAGACCAGCACCGGGTCTATGTAGCGGTTGTATTGGCCGTAGCCGATGGCATCGAGGCCGATGGCAACCACAAAGCCAATCAGCAGAGTGGCGCTGAGCAGGGTATCCACCAGCCACTCCTTCGAGTCGACCCTCACCAGTTCGGAGTCAACCTGCTCGGCGACCTGGGCTTCAATCCGGTAGAGGATGGCGCAGAAGAAGGTGGAGACAACGGCATAGATAAGGGCGTGGCCGAGATCGATCTCCCGTCCGCCAGCAAGCAGGGTGGTGACGCCGTTGTAGAGTGCCGCCAGACAGAGCAGCAGAATAATGGAGCCGTTGATGACGTTGGCGATGGGCTCGAAATGAGCGTAGCCATACTGGAAGCGGTCATCGGAGGGGCGGGTAACAAGATAGGCTGTGATGAGGCCAAGGCCCGTCATGCCCATGCTGAACAGGGTGAAAATACCATCGAGCATGATGGCATTGGAGCCGACGAACAGGCCGTAGCTGATGCCGAAGATGGCGAAAGTGATGCAGCCAAACAGCGACAGGGTGAGTGCCTGCTTCTCTGTGGTGACCAGCGTACTGATAACATGGCTGTGGTGAGCCATAAAAGTCCTCCTTTCAAATGGTTAATATTGCTACGCGCAAGGGGTTTTCTAGCTGATATACTGCCCGCTCACATGTGAGCGGACTGGCCTGATTGCCATTGATAGGCGAGGGGCCAGTCGTAGTCGCCGGGGTGCCGGCATCAAGCAAAATAAGGGAACAAGGATTCATGATCCCGAGACTCGATTACCAGGACAGTTTGTCACCCACAACCCTGTCGTTCCTAGAGTTGCTAGGGCGCAGCGCCTTTCGTGGTGATATCGAAAAGTCTTATGCAAGCCGGTTGGCGATGGCGACGGACAACAGTGTCTATCAGGTAGTACCTCAAGCGGTTCTCTATCCGCGCAGTGCGGATGACATAGCAGTGATGCTCAAGCTGGCGGCTGAGCCGGCGTACCACACTCTGAGTTTTTTCCCTCGCGGTGGCGGTACCGGCACCAACGGTCAGTCATTGGGCGGCGGCATTATCGTCGATCTCTCCCGTCATATGAACCAGATCATGGAAATTAATCTGGAAGAGGGGTGGGTACGCGCCCAGGCCGGGGTGGTGAAAGACCAGCTCAATGCCTATTTGAAGCCTCACGGCTACTTCTTCTCGCCGGATCTCTCCACCTCCAACCGCGCCACTCTGGGTGGCATGATCAACACCGATGCCTCGGGGCAGGGCTCGCTGGTATACGGCAAAACCTCGGATCACGTGCTCGGCCTCAAAGCCGTGCTGGAGAATGGCGACCTGATGGCGACCGAACCGCTGACCGGCGAGCGACTGGCCGACAAGCTGGCGCTGGAGAATCGGGAAGGGGAGATCTATCGCACCCTCTATCGTATCGGCAAGGAGCGCCGAGCCGACATCGAGGCGACCTTCCCCAAGCTCAACCGCTTTCTGACCGGCTACGATCTCAAGCACCTCTATCAACCCGATACCGACACGCTGGATGTGAGCCGGGTACTGTGCGGATCTGAAGGGTCTCTCGGCTTTATCACCGAAGCCAAACTCAATATCACGCCAATCCCGCGCTACCGCACCCTGGTCAACGTCAAGTACGACAGTTTCCCCTCCGCCCTGCGCAACGCCCCCTTTATGGTTGAGGCCCAAGCGCTGTCGGTGGAGACGGTGGATTCCCGGGTGCTCGGGTTGGCCCGCGCCGACATCATCTGGCATTCGGTGAAAGAACTTATTCAGGATGTGCCCGGCAAGGATCTGCAGGGGCTCAACATTGTCGAGTTTGCCGACACCGACGAAGCTGCGCACAAGGTCAAGGTAGCTGAGCTATGCCGCCGTATCGACGCGCTGCTGGCCAAGGGTGAAGCTGGGATCATCGGCTATCAGGTGTGTGATCACCTGCCGAGCATCGAGACCATCTACGCCATGCGCAAGAAGTCGGTGGGGCTGCTGGGCAACGCCGAAGGGCGCAAGAAGCCTGTGGCCTTCACCGAAGATACCGCGGTGCCGCCAGAGTCGCTGGCTGATTTCATCATGGAGTTTCGCGCCCTGCTGGACGCTCACGGCCTCGACTACGGCATGTTTGGCCACGTCGATGCCGGTGTGCTGCATGTGCGCCCGGCGCTGGATTTGTGCGATCCCGAGCAGGAGGTGCTGCTGCGCCGCATCTCCGATCAGGTGGTGGCCCTTACCGCCAAATATGGCGGTCTGATGTGGGGCGAGCATGGCAAGGGCTTTCGCTCCGAATACAGCCCCGCCTTCTTTGGCGAGCTGTGGGAAGAGCTGCAGCGGGTCAAGGGGGCGTTCGACCCGGCCAACCGCATCAACCCGGGCAAGATCTGTATCCCCTACGGTAGCGGCGCCGAGCTGGTGTCGGTGGATGGCCCCAAGCGTGGCAAGTATGACCGCCAGATCCCGCTCGCGGTGCGCACCAGCTACACCCGCGCTATGGATTGCAACGGCAACGGCCTCTGTTTCACCTTCGAGACCGACTCCCCCATGTGCCCCTCGGTCAAGATCAGCCGCGATCGCCGCCACTCCCCCAAGGGGCGGGCGGGCCTGATGCGTGAATGGTTGCGTCAGTTGGCGGAGCAGGGCTTCGACCCGCTGGCGGAAGAGGTGGCGCTGCAATCCGGTGGTGTGCGCTTCAAACAGCTGGTGGACAAGGTGCGCAACAGCTGGGCCAAACAGCGCGGCGAGTATGACTTCTCCCACGAGGTGATGGAGGCGATGGCCGGCTGCCTTGCCTGCAAGGCATGTACCAGCCAGTGCCCGATCAAGGTGGATGTCCCCGATTTTCGCGCCCGCTTTATGCAGCTCTACCACGGCCGCTACCTGCGCGCCCCCAAGGATTACTTCGTCGGCACGGTGGAGAGCTATGCGCCGCTGCTTGCCAAGGCGCCGAAGCTGGTCAACTTCTTCCTCGAAAAAGAGTGGGCCCAGAAGGCGACCGAGAAGAGTATCGGCATGGTCGATGTGCCGCTGCTCTCGGTGCCTACCCTTGCCGAGAGCCTGCACGATAACCGCGCCCGCTATTTTGATCTGCCGGGACTGGAGCGGATGAGTGCCGAGCAGCGCAAGCAGGTGGTGCTCATCGTGCAGGATCCCTTCACCAGCTATTATGATGCCCCCGTGGTGCGCGACCTGGTGAAACTCGCCAGCAAGCTCGGATTCCAGCCCTACCTGCTGCCCTTTAAACCCAACGGAAAACCCCAGCATATCAAGGGGTTCCTGCGTGCCTTTGCCCGCACAGCTGCCAACAGCGCCCAGTTCCTCAACAAGGTGGCGGCGCTTGGCATTCCCATGGTGGGGGTGGATCCGGCCATGGTGCTCTGCTATCGCGACGAATATGCCAAGGCGTTGGGGTCGGCCCGCGGTGATTTTCAGGTGATGCTGCCTCAGGAGTGGCTGCTCTCGCTGCCGGCTGATCAACTGCCTGCTAGTGCCAACAAGGCAAAGAGCGAGGAGGGGAGCGAGCCCTGGTATCTCTTTGCCCACTGCACCGAGAAGACCGCCAAGCCCTCCACTCACGGCGACTGGAGTACCCTGTTTGGCCGTTTCGGGGCCAGCTTGCAGCCGGTCTCTGTGGGTTGCTGCGGTATGGCGGGCACCTATGGCCACGACGTCAAACAGGTGGAGAATTCCAAGGGAATTTATGGGTTGAGCTGGGCCGAGCCACTCGCTCGTCTGCCCAAGGGACGCTGTCTGGCGACCGGTTATTCGTGCCGCAGTCAGGTCAAGCGGATGGAGGGGGAGAAGCTAAAACATCCATTGCAAGCCCTGTTGGAGCTGCTCTGATGCTGCGTTTCCCCAAGCGGTTTCGGGTGCCGAAGGCCTATCGGCACCCATTCTTCTTGCTACTGCCCGCTACCCCTGCTCAGGCGGTGGTAGAGTTTGTCGCCATGTTGCGCGAGCGTGAGCAACTGCATCAACTGTTTCGTCTGAATGATGTCTGGCCCTCTGCCAATTTCAGCTTGAGCCAGCACGAAGGGGATCTGGAGTGGCAGCAGTCGGAATTTCTGGCCAAGCGCTCCTTTGCCTATGGCCTCTGGAGTCCGGATCGGGAGCCTGAGTTTTGGGGAGGCGTCTACCTCTATCCATCGGTGCTGCCGGAGGTGGAGGTCGAACTCTTCTTCTGGAAGGTGGCCGAGGCGCCCATCGCTGATGAGGAGCTGGAGACGCAGTTGCGCGAGTGGCTCGCCAGTGTGTGGCAGTGGCCAGAACCCCGCCTACCGGGACGAGATGTGCCCTGGGCTGAGTGGCCCGGCGTTACCTACCCTTGGTGACATCCCGCTTAAGGGCATGATTGTGTAACATGCAGCTCCGGGTCGGGGCTGCGTTGTTACCACGTCACCCGGTAACCAACCACTCAAATAACTGAAACATTTTGCCGATGGAGGGCGTTTCACTCATATCGCTACGCATTCATCGCTTACATAAGGAGTCTGCTCGCAATGAGTCACGATATTGCGCCCATCTGGCGTAAGCCTATGAGCCTTGAGGGGCTCAACGCCACCTCTCGCAACACCCTGATGGCCCATCTTGATATCCTCTACACCGCCTTTGGCCCAGACTGGCTGGAAGCGACTATGCCGGTGGATCATCGCACTCACCAGCCTCTTGGCATGCTCCATGGCGGCGCGTCTGTGGTGCTGGCAGAAACCTTGGGATCGATTGCCGCCAACATGGCAGTGGGGCCAGATAGTTATTGTGTGGGGCTGGAGGTTAATGCCAACCATCTGCGGGCCAAGCGGGAAGGGATGGTGACCGGGCGTTGCTCGCCGCTCCATCTGGGGGCAACAACCCAGGTGTGGCAGATTGAAATTCGGGACGAACGTGAGCGTTTATTGTGCACCAGCCGACTGACCATGGCGGTGCTCAAACACAAGCGGGGCAAGGACTCCAGCGAGGAGTGATCTGCAATAACGCACTATGAGTGCAAAATAAGCAAGCCATACTCGCCAGATCCCTCTATAATTGCCAACGTCTTGAGAGGCTTATCACATTTTTCAAGACAGCAGAACAAAGTGGCGCTATAATCGCCGCCTTTTTGCTATTCCGCGGTGTTAGCCGCCTGCCTTAATCTGGAAGAATCTATGTCTGATACCGAACAACTGCCCCTTTTTAGTGAGCTTGGACTGGCCGCGCCTGTATTGAAAGCGCTGCAGGACGTGGGCTATGAGCGCCCGTCACCGATCCAGGCCGCAGCAATTCCCCACCTGATGGCGGGACACGATCTGCTGGGGCAGGCGCAAACCGGTACAGGGAAGACCGCTGCTTTTGCCTTGCCTCTGTTGTCTCGTCTGGAAGCTGGTAACCGCAACACCCAGATCCTGGTGCTGGCGCCTACCCGCGAACTGGCGCTGCAGGTGGCTGAAGCGTGCCAACGCTATGCCCACCACATGCCTGATTTCCACGTGCTGCCGATCTACGGTGGTGCCTCCTACGAAACCCAGACCCGCGCCCTGCGTCGTGGTGCCCAGGTTGTCGTCGGTACTCCGGGCCGCGTGATGGATCTGATCCGTCGCAAGAACTTGGATCTCTCCGGCCTGAAAGCTCTGGTGCTGGACGAAGCGGACGAAATGCTGCGTATGGGCTTCATCGACGACGTGGACTGGATCATGGAGCAGTGCCCGAGCTCTCGTCAGGTTGCTCTGTTCTCTGCCACCATGCCGGAGCAGATCCGTCGCGTGGCCCAGAAGCACCTGAAGCAGCCCAAAGAGATCAAGATCGCCTCCAAGACTGCTACCGCTACCACTATTCGCCAGCGTTACTGGCAGGTAACCGGTCTGCACAAGCTGGACGCCATGACCCGTCTGCTGGAAGTGGAATCCTACGAAGCCCTGCTGGTATTCGTACGTACCAAGAACGCTGCCGAAGAGCTGGCTGGCAAGCTGGCCGCCCGTGGCCACGCCTGTGAAGCGCTGCACGGCGACATCCCGCAGAAGCTGCGTGAGCGTACCGTTGACAAACTGCGTCAGGGCCAGCTGGACATCCTGATCGCCACCGACGTAGTTGCCCGTGGTCTGGACGTTGAGCGTATCACCCACGTAGTGAACTACGACATTCCGTACGACACCGAATCCTACGTTCACCGTATCGGCCGTACCGGTCGTGCCGGTCGCAAGGGCGAGGCCATCCTGTTCGTGGCTCCGCGCGAGCGCCGCATGCTGCGCGCCATCGAGCACGCAACCCGTCAGGCCATCGAGCCGATGAAGATGCCGAGCACCGAGGACATCAACCAGCACCGTCTGGCCAAGTTCAAGGAGCGCATCCGCGAAACCATGATGGGCGAAGAGCTCGAGATCTACCACAACCTGGTAAACGAGCTGATCGAAGAAGATTCTGCCGATCCGCTGGAGCTGGCTGCCGCACTGGCCAAGCTGGTACAGGGCGACCAACCGCTGCTGCTGGATGACTCCATCCCGGATCCGCTGTTCAACAACAGCAACGATCGTGGTGGCTTCGAGCGTCGTGACTTCAACGATCGCGGCGGTCGTGACTTCGGTGACCGTGGCGATCGTCCGGCCCGTCGCATGCCGTCCCTGGAGCCGCGTCCGCTGAAAGACAACCCGGATGTGGAGATGGAGCGTTACCGCGTAGACGTGGGTGCCCATCACGGTGTCAAGCCGGGCCAGATCGTGGGCGCCATCGCCAACGAAGCGAACATCGAGAGCCGCTTCATCGGCAACATCGACATCGCTGACGACTTCTCCACCGTTGACCTGCCCAAGGGCATTAGCGCCGATGTGCTGGAAGTGATCAAGAAAGCCCGTGTTTGCCAGCGTCCGCTGCAGATCACTCGCTACACCGAGGTGCCGGCCGGTGGCAACACCAGCAGCCGTCCGCCCCGTGGTGATCGTCCGTTCCGTGGCGACCGTCCTTTCAACAAGGATCGCCGTCCCCAGGGTGACCGTCCGTTCAACAAGAGCGGGGAGCGCCGTGAAGGTGGCTTCAACAAAGATCGCAAATTCGGTGGCAAGCGTCGCGAAAGCTGATTGCTGATCCCGTTATGAAGAAGGCCGCTCATTGAGCGGCCTTTTTTTGTATCTGCGATAGGGACTGTACCGTCAGTTTGCCTGTGTGGGGTCATATTTCTGTTCCACAAGCCAGGTCGAGAGCCAAAGGGAGATGAATATTTTCCGATGCAGTTGTGACATTCGGAGCCAGGATGCCATGCTTTTGGTGGCATTCGGGTACAGCCTGATGCTGGTTGCCTGTTGTGGTGAGCTGGTTGCAGCAACATTGTTTTGCATTGTGACTCTGCCGTTGTCATGTGGGTGGGCTGAGTGAAACCAATAAAACAAACAGTACGATACGGAGGTCTATCATGGGTGGATGGCTTGGCAGGATGCTGCTGTTATCCGGCTGTCTCGTTTCTGGCATGGTGTTGGCTGATGATCCCTTCCTCAAGATCAAGGGGGATGGCTGCTGCCATGGTAAAGGAGAGGTCGTGTTGACCCGGGCCGAGTTTGAGGCCTTACCTCAGACAGAGGTCAAGACCGAGACCCCCTGGACCGAGGGGGACCACACCTATCGTGGCGTGCTGCTGCGAGATCTGGTCAAGATGTATGGTCTCAAGAGTGGGGAGGTCAAGGCGGTCGCCATCAATGATTACTGGGCGGCTGTGCCGCTGGAAGATGGAGATAAATATGCGGTACTGCTGGCCGAGAAGCAGGATGGCAAGGCGTTGACCCTGCGCAACAAGGGGCCGCTCTGGATCATCTATCCCCTCTCTGATCACCCGGAGCTGAACAAGGAGCTCTATCACAGCCGGATGGTGTGGCAACTGACGGCGATTGAGAGCAAATAAGATGCTGCGCGGCAAGTTTCTGAGCTTGATCCTGATGGTGACTACCTTTTTGGGGGTCGCCATCTGGTCGGTCTGGAACTATGACCGTGCTTTTAATGCTGTGACCCGCTATACCCAACTCTCCGCCTGGGCGTTGGCGCAGCTGGAGCTGGAAATCCGTGGCTTTGATGAGGCTCTTTCTCTCTATCGTACCGGTTCGACCAGTCAGGAGGAGATGAACAAGCGCTTTGATATTGCCTGGAACCGGCTCGATGTCTTCCTGCACGGGGATGAAGCCAGGCCAGTGAGAACGCGTTTTGGGGCTGAACAGGCAGCAGGCAATATCATGGCCCTGTTCGAGAAGTATGAGCAGGACGTGATCAGTGGAGGGCGAGATTCAAAAGAACTTGCTCGCTTCGCCGAGGAGTTGGCGCGGGATCTGGCCGCGATCCGCGATGTGATGGTGAAAAATTTCACCGGCCCATCCGCCATTGCCCAGCGGGAGGTGCTCAATTCGTCGCGTACCCAGAACTTTTTCATTCTGGCCTTCCTGATGTTGGCGACCGTGGTGATGCTGCTGATGTTGTTTCGCGAAGTGCGCCACCAGCACTTTCTGGCGTGGAATGATGCGTTAACCTGTTTGCCAAATCGGGCCTCCCTGATCAAACACCTCAAACAGCTGACGGGACATAAAGGGCGTCCCAGTAGTGTGACTGTCTGTCTGGTGGATCTTGGTCATTTCAGGGAGGTGAATGACAGCTTGGGCTACGAGGCGGGGGATGCATTGCTGACGCAACTGGCCGGGCGGATCCGCGCGGTATCGGTTGACGGTATCTTTGCCGCCCGCACAGGTAGCGATGAGTTTGCCATCATTATTTCCGGTGTCATGCCCACCTATCTGCGCTTTCCATTTCTGGAACAGCTGCGTAATGAGCTTGCCGGGCTCGCCTTGGCGACCGACCCCGCCCACAGGGTACGGGTCTTTATGGGGATCAGCCAGTACGTGCGACCGGTACACACGCCGGAGGAGATGCTGCTGTTTGCCGATATCGCTCTCGACAGTGCCAAGCGCAAGCGGCTGAATCGTTACGTGGTTTTCTCCAGCAGCATGTATCAGCACTATCTGCGTAACCGCCGTTTGTCGACCGAGTTGCGCGAGCTGATCCAGCACCACAGTAATTTGCAGTTGAGCCTCTACTATCAGCCCATTGTCCGTGGTCAAGGTAGGGTGCGACTGGGGGCTGAGGTGCTGATCCGCTGGAATCATCCTGAGTACGGTTTTATACCGCCCCTGGACATCATCTCGCTCGCTGAGGAGAACGGCTTGGGTGAGGCGCTGGGATTATGGGTCTTCCGGCGCTTGCAACATGATCTTGCCACTTTCCCTGGCGACTTGATTGAGCCGCTGGAGATCTCGGTTAACCTTTCCAGCTCCATGTTCAA
Organism: Aeromonas sp. 600774; assembly: GCF_049175075.1. NCBI lineage: Bacteria > Pseudomonadati > Pseudomonadota > Gammaproteobacteria > Aeromonadales > Aeromonadaceae > Aeromonas > Aeromonas sp. 600774. The sequence continues at coordinate 217,997 of NZ_JAAKUJ010000005.1, read as the reverse complement.
TATGGGGTTGGCAGCCCAGCTGGAAGAGAACATGAAAGATGGACCACTAAGCCTGCAACAGCTGATCGTCGAGCTGACCGAAACTATTGCTCTGGATGATATAGAGCTGAGCAAGCAGATCATCGACACCCTGCGTTAGATCGGAGTGCGCGTGGCTCTCGATGATTTCGGCACTGGCTGGTCATCGTTCTCCTACTTGCGGGAACTCTATTTCGACAAGCTCAAGATCGACCGCTCATTTATCACAGCCATCGACAATGACACCCGACAGGCCCTGTTCGTCGAGGCGATTACCAGTCTTTCTCATCAGCTCGGTGTGCGGGTGGTGGCGGAAGGAGTGGAGAACAACGATGAGCTGAATGCGGTGTTGAGTATCGGGGTGGACGAAATTCAGGGCTACTTCTACTCGAGACCCTTGCCGGTGCAGGACTTTTTGCTGTTCTGCCATCGCTACTTTATCAATCGGAGCATCATGCAGGAGGTCGCACTGGGTTAGAGAGCTGTATCTTTTCATCTTCACCACAAGCTATCTGATGTTGTTCCTCTAGCCGAATCAATAAAGAAGGCGACCATGTGGTCGCTAATGCCAGTCAGTTAAGCCTGAGTGACATTGTTTTTATTGGATTTTTTAACTCCATACTTCTCTGGTCTTGGCTTCACACTGCGGGGTAACTCCGCTCCCGTCATGCCTGCAGCACAAACTGCCTGCTTCTCCAGCTCTGTCATCCGCTTCGGGAGACGCCCCGGTGACAGGTACGGTATGCAGCTCAGTTCATGGATGAGTGACATCGACGCCATGTGAAAACTCCGCTGGTTCGCCGTGTATTCGTTCAAACTCGCCGCCATCATCACCATCTGGTGCGCAGCAGGTTGTACGCCAGCAACACGCCCCACCGTTATTGCTGTATCCCCGCCGCCTTTTTGCCAGGCAGGGTCAGCCGATGTTGTTGCAGGCTGTGCTTCATCTCCCGACAGCCCAACTCGATTTCCCTACGCTGGCTATAGAGCTCGACAATGTCGGCGCCCGGGAAACGCATCGGGTCGACCATCGAGGTCAGCACTTGCCGCTCCTTGCCATTGATGTGGCGGGTCAGCAAGCACGCTGCCACCATGCCAGCCAGTTGCGGGCACTTCCTCCTCGCCTGTGGACTGGTTTTGAGATGCACCAGAGCATTCTGACCTCCTGCTTGCGTACCACCGCTTATTGGGAGCCCTTTTTGAGTGGCAGCAACCAAGTGCTGTTCGCTGCCGGTTGTTTGCCATGCGTGGAGCAGTCGAGGGCGCAGAACCCCTTGTCGAACAGGGTGAGCGAGTGGTCCGGTGTGCGCGATGAGTTGCTTGGCCAGTACTATCTCGTTGACGCCGCAGCTCTCTATGACCGCTTGTACAAGCAGGTGGCTGGTGAGCCCCATCTGGCAGAGCATGCCTACTTGCGGATAGGCAGTCTCGCCATGCCGCGTGCCAGGTTTGGTAAAGACAGCGGCATTGTTCGGGGTAGCACCACACCATCGACGGCGAGTGGCCCAAGCGGGGGGTCTGCTGGTGCCAGCGCGATGCGGTTTCGTGAAACAGCCGTTCGATAATCTTGTCCCCCAGTTTTTGGCGAGCTTGCAGGAAAGCGCTGGGGGCAACGAAAGGGCGGTTGCCGGGCAAAAGGATATCGAGCTGATTGACTAGCTGGGTCATGGGGATGCGGCGGAAGATCGCCATGCCGATGATGATCCGTACCAGACGCTCCATTGGCATACGGCGATGACGCAGGGTGGCGACATCCTCTTCGGCGAGCTGCGTTGTGATGAGCTCGGGAGGAATGAGGTCTGAGAGTGACTCGAACTGAGCGGCATTGCTGGCGTAGAGGAAGTCGGAAACTTGAGCTATATGCATAAAAAATCCGAAACCAATCAACATGTTCTGGATTTTTACACAGCAGAATGATCGATCAGATCCTTAACTGATCGGCATTAGCTCATTGAGCGGCCTTTTTTTGTAAGCACGCCAGGTTGTAAGGACGCAGTGAGCCGTAGATGAGAGTAAAAAGGTACCACGCCTTTTAGTTATCCTTCCTGCTGTCATAACGGCGCGATACGCGGTGACAGCCTGGCCGTGGTCATATGGAGTGATAAGAAGAAGTGTGGGTGTGGCCACCGACGCGACTTGTAGTGCCCTACTGTTGCTCTAAGGGGCGTTCTGGATGAGGTTTCTCCCTTCAGCAGAAGAAGGGCGAATGCCGACGAATGATACTGGCGGCGATGAGCAAGTTCATCTCCCACCCGTTGTTGAATGGGATGTGCCGGGGTCTATTGGATTGAGCCGTCGAGTTGGAGTGGTGTTGCTCATAGAGGCGAGGGCCTGGCGAGAGCGTCCACCTGTTCTTGTCGCTGCAATACTTGTCCGGTATTTGTTTTTCCGGAAAGCAAAAAACCGACCATGAGGTCGGTTTTTTTAAATTTGGCGGTGAGGGAGGGATTCGAACCCTCGATACGTTGCCGTATACACACTTTCCAGGCGTGCTCCTTCAGCCACTCGGACACCTCACCAAATTTTCGTTCGCTGCGCTGTTACGCTGGAACGGGGCGTAATTTAGGGGAAAGGACTGTGTGGGTCAACCTCTTTTCCCCTTATTTTTCATAATCTTTTCCGAATGCTTAACCCTTGCGCAGAATGCCGGTTTTTTAAACCGGATCAGGGCTTATCGAGGATGATCAGACTGTCCGGCAGCTCGTTTTGATCCCGGGTGGCCGGGAAGGCGTCGGTCAGAATGGCGCTAACGCGCTCCACGCACTCCAGAAAACCCTGTTCGATCTCCTTGTTGCGCACGCGCGCCACGAAGTCGTCGATGATCTCCTGCCACTGGCCGTTGTCGATATGCTGGGCGATGCCGTCATCCACCAGTATTTCTACATAGTGCTCGGCGGCCGAGACGAAGATCAGCACCCCGAGCCGGTCGCGGGTGCGGTGCAGCCCCTGCTCGACAAATTGCAGGCGAGCCATCAGCGCAGCCCGGTGCTGGCAAACCTTCTTCGGGATGAGCCGCATCTTGATGGGGGTCCAGTGGAACAGCAGGCTCAGCAGCAGCCAGACCGACCACTGCACCAGCAGGATTTCGTACCAGCCTAGCCAGAAGCCGAGCTGGAACACCAGCAGCGGCGTGAGCATCGCCAGCAGCGCCGCCCAGAGGGTGGGAATGTAGCGATAGCCATCGCTGGCCGGGGCCAGCACGGTGACCAGTTCAGCATCAGTCTCTAGCTCCGCTTCGCGCACCTTTGCCTGAAGCGTGTGGAAGAACTGTTTAGATATCATGATTTGTCTCTTTACTCCTGTTACCAGCCACCGGAGGCTCCGCCGCCGCCAAAACTGCCGCCGCTACCGCTGAATCCGCCGCCGGAGCGACCACCAAAGGAGCCGACACCCAATCCACCAGCCATATAGGCCGACCGACGTCGTCCTCCTGGCCCACCGCCACCACCGCCGCGCAGGTTGTGGAGCACGATCATCGCAATCACCACCAGAATAAACAGCCAGGGGCCGCCACCGTTGTCACTCTTTGGCTGCTCGACCGGCTGATATTCTCCGGCGAGTGCCTTCATGATGCTCTGGCTGCCCGCCATGATCCCGGCCACCATATCGCCGCGCTTGAAGGCGGGCAGGATGCGGCCATGGATGATGTTGGCGGCGATGGCGTCGGGCAGGGCGCCTTCCAGCCCATATCCCACCTCGATCCGCACCTTGCGCTCATCCTGGGCGATCAGCAACAACACGCCATTGTTTTTGCCTTTCTGGCCGATCCCCCAGTGGCGACCGAGCTGGTAGCCGTACTCCTCGATAGTCTCCCCATCGAGGCTATCGACAGAGACCACCACCAGCTGGATACCACTGCGCTTTTCAAAGGCGGCCAGCTGTTGGGTCAGTTGATGGGCCTGTTTGCGGGACATCAGACTGGCTTCATCCACTACCCGTCCGCTCAGCGTCGGGAAGTCCGGTGCCGCTTGCAGGGCACTGGCCCAGAGCAGCAGACAGGGAAGAAACCAGCGCAGCATCATCTTCATTGGAAGCTGACCTTGGGCGCCTCATCGGCACCGGGTTTGGCACTGAAACTGGGTTTGGCCTCCAGATCCGAGTAGAGCAGCTTGGACCAGATAACGCCGGGGAAAGTGCGGATCTCGGTATTGAACTGGCGTACCGCCTCGATATAGTCGCGACGAGCCACCGAGATGCGGTTCTCGGTTCCTTCCAGTTGGGCCTGCAGGGCAAGGAACTGCTGATCCGCTTTCAGCTCGGGGTAGCGCTCTACCACCACCATCAGGCGGGAGAGGGCGCTGGAGAGCTGGTTCTGCGCCGCTTCAAACTCCTTGAGCTGGGCAGGATCGCTCACCTGCACGCTGCCGACCCGGGCACGGGCATCGGTGACCGCCTTTAGGGTCTCCTGCTCATGGCTGGCGTAGCCCTTGACTGTGGCGACCAGATTGGGGATGAGATCGGCGCGGCGCTGATACTGGTTCTCCACCTGTCCCCAGCTCGCCTTGACCTGCTCATCCAGGGTCGGAATGTTGTTCATGCCGCAGCCGGTCAGGCTGAGCAGCAGGGTCAGGGTCAACAGGCTCTGCGCGGTTCTGCGCCAGAGTGATGTGGCCATCTTGTTGTTCTCCTATGCAATTTTGAATGGAACGTATAGCGCCTTGCGAATAGTGCATCACCATACCAGCTTGGGGTCAGTTGCGACAACGCGCAGGAAGTATTGGTGGTTTGTTAATGCCGGAGACCTTGGGCAGTTGGGGCTTGTCCTTGAGCCAGGAGGACAGCTCTTCCCCGCAGCCGTTGCCGGGCGGAATGGGGGCCTGTGGTTCGCAATCGGGGCTGCCTACCGGGCAGCGCAGCCGTACGTGGAAGTGGCTGAAGTGGCCCACCCAGGGGCGCAGTTTGGCGACCCAGGGCTCGTTACCAGCCTGCTGGCAGACCGCGGATTTGATCACCGGATTGACAAAGATGCGGGCGACCTCGGGTTTGCTGGCCGCCAGCCGCAGCAGGGTGAGTTGCTGTGGGCCAAAGCGGCCCGGCAACATCTTGTAGCTGGGTTCGTCGATCAGCGCCCACTCCTTGGGGGCATCCTGCTCCCACTTGCTGATGGGGCGGTTGGCCATGCGAAACCAGATATCGGCATCGAGTCCGGTCTGATGGCTTCGATGGCCGGAGGTAAAGGGGCCGCCTCGGGCCATCGCCAGATCGGCGATGTAGAGATCCGGCAGCCCGGCCATGCGGGTCTGGTTGGCCAGCGCTTGCAGGTAGTGGATAAGGTCGGGGTGGCCGTAGTAGCGTAGCCGCTTGGTGCGGATCACCTGATAACCCGGCCCTTCGAGGGGCAGAGATACACCGTTTTTCAGGCAACCGGCGGCATAACCGCCGATGGCTTCCGCTTGCAATACGGTCGCCAGCAACAGGGACGTCAGCATCTGCGTGCTCCTTGTCTTGCTTCGAGTCGGCTCAGCAATACGAACAGACTCAAACATATCAATAAATAGGCCGCGGCCACCAGCAGCCAGATCTCGTAGACCAGTCCGCTGGAGTTGGCCATCTCGGTGCCGACGAAGGTGAGCTCCTGCACCGAGATAAGGGAAACGATGGCGGTATCCTTCACCAGCGCGATGAGCTGACCGGTGAGGGGGGGCAACATCAGCAGCATGGCCTGCGGCAGGATCACATGGCGCAGCCGCACCCAGGGGGAGAGCCCGAGGCTCTGCGCCGCCTCCCACTGGCCACGGGGGATGGCAGCCAGCCCGGCGCGGACGATCTCGGCGACGAAGGCTGCGCTGATCATGCCAACGCAGAGGGTGCCTGAGATGAGGTTCTCCCAGCGGGCTGGTGGGCCAAACAGCGCCTCTTGCCACGGGGAGAGCGATACGGTGCCGAGCCAGCGGGAGAGGCCGCTCGCAGGCAGCAGCTGGTTGGCGATAAAGAAGTAGAAGATGAAGATAAAGACCAGCGGCGGCAGATTGCGGATCAGCTGGATAAACAGGGTCGCGGGCATCACCAGCCAGGGGCGGCGGCTGAAGGCGGCTACCCCCAGCGCAGTGCCGAGCAGCAGCGCCAGTACCATGCCGAGCAGGGCAATGCGCAAGGTGGTGAGCAGACCGCTGAAAAAGTAGGGCAACTCGCCGTGAGGGCCTGGGGTGAACAGCAGGTCGAAGGCTTCATGCCAGCGCCACTGATAGGCCACCCCGATGTGCAGGCGGCTGGCCAGCCAGAGGCCTGCCTGCAGCAGGATCAGGGCGATCGCCCCATCCAGCCAGTTGATGTTCCGACATGCCCCACGGACGATGCGCCGGATGGTCTCTTTTAGAGCAATCAGCATCAGGGTTTAGCGACCTGTGCTTCCCACGCCAGCGACTTGAACCAGTAGTCATGACGCGCCTTGAGCCAGCCATCGGCCTGGCGGGCGGCGATCCACTCGTTGAACTGTTCAGCCAGGGCATCATCCCCCTTGCGCAGGGCAAAGCCTTCATCGCCTTGTGCCAACGGCTCGGCAAACGGCATAAAGAGGGCATCCGGGTGACGTAGTGCCTCTTGCTCGGGTTTCGGGGAAGAGGAGAGGGCGCCGTGGGCGCGGCCGTTCAGCACCTCCTGAAATACCTGTGACTCGTCATCAAACTGGCGCAGGGTGGCCTTGGGGAAGTGTTCTTTTGCCACCTGTACCGGTGAGGCGCCACGACGTACCGCCAGGATCACCCCGCGCTGGTTGAAGTCCTCCACGGTTTTCTTCTCTTTGGCCATGGTGCTGGAGGCGGCCAGCTGCACCCCCGAATGGGAGTAGGCCTGGGTGAAGCGCACGCTCTTCTCCCGCTCGGGGGTGATGGTGAGGCCGCCGATGATGACGTCATATTTTTTCGCCAACAGGGAGGGGATGATGCCATCCCAGGCGGTAGGCACGAACTCTACCTGCCAGCCGTTATCTGTGGCGAGGCGACGGGCCACGTCAATCTCAAAACCGATTAGCGCCCCCTGCTTGTCGCGCATCGCCCAGGGGGCGAAGGTGGACATGCCGACCCGCAGGGTACCGCTCTGCTCGATCTGCGCATGGGTGTCGGATGGGGTTGTTTCTGCCAGTGCCGGAGTGAGCAGGCTTGCCAGCAGCAGGGCTGCGCCCGACAGGGTGGTCTTGAATGACAGATTCATGGTTAGCGTCCTTGTTGATCCGGATTCAGGTGAAGGGCCAGCGCCCGCGAACAGGCTGACAGCGTCAGGGTTAACAGCAAATAGAGGGCGGCCACGGTAAACCACACCTCAAAGGTCAGAAACGTATCGGCAACCAGAGTACGCCCTTCGTTGGTCAGATCGAAGATGGCGATCACACTCACCAGCGCCGAATGTTTGATAAGGGAGACCAGCTCGTTGGTCAGCGGCGGCAAGGTGATGCGCACCAGCTGGGGCAGGATCACCTTACGCAGGGTGATGGCCCGTGACAAGCCAAGCGACTGGGCTGCCTCCCACTGTCCTTTGGGAATGGCCTGTACACCTGCACGCAGCACTTCGGCGGTGAAGGCCCCCTGATAGAGGGAGAGGCTCAACACGGCGCAGGCAAGGGGGGCCAATCCCAGCATGGGGCCCAGCAAGAAATAGAGAATATAGAGCTGCACCAGCTGGGGCGTGGTGCGCACCAGCGCCAGATAGGCGATGGCGAGCCAGGGGCCGAGCCGGGAGGGAAGCAACCGCAGGCTGACCACGCACACACCGACCGCCATCGTGCCCAACAGACTGAGCAGCGCCACCTGCAAAGTGACCAGCAGGCCGTTTAGCAAGGGGCCGGAATAAAAGGTTCCCTCATCCCATTCGCCGAGAAAAGGCAACACCCGCGGCCACTGCCATTCATAGCCCATCTGGCGAGCGCCGCTATAGAGCGCCCAGCCCAGTAGCGCAGAGAGCATCACAGTGCCTGACAACCAGCCGAGCAGGCGGGGGCGTATGAGCCTAGCCATGATAGCTGAGCACCTGTTCGAGGAAGGCCCGGGTGCGCGGATGCCGGGGGGCGTTGAACAGCTGGGCGGGCGGGGCTGACTCGATGATCTTCCCCTCATCCATAAAGAGCACCCGATCCGCCACCTGACGGGCAAAGCCCATCTCGTGAGTAACGCAGATCAGGGTCATCCCCTCGTCAGCCAGCTCGCGGATCACATCGAGCACTTCGCGGATCATCTCGGGGTCGAGGGCGGAGGTGGGCTCGTCAAACAGCATCAGCTCGGGTTGCATGCAGAGGGAGCGGGCGATGGCGACCCGCTGCTGCTGGCCGCCGGAGAGCTGGTGTGGGTACTTGTCGGCCTGTGCCTGAATGCGCACCCGCTCGAGCAGCCCGAGCGCCCGGGCTTTGGCCTCCTGAGGGCGCAACCCCAAGGTATGCACCGGCGCCACCATCAGGTTCTCCAGCACCGTCATATGGGGGAAGAGGTTGAACTGCTGAAACACCATGCCAACCCGACCTTGCAGGCGGCGCAGGTAGGAAGGGGTCACCGGCTCGCCAAACAGGAACAGCTGGCCGCCATCGATCCCCTCCAGCCCGTTGATGGTGCGGATCAGGGTCGATTTTCCCGAGCCTGACGGGCCACAGATAACCCACTTCTCTCCCCGTTCAATGGTGAGATCGATGTGATGAAGAGCCTGAAAGTCGCCATAGAATTTGTCGACGCCACAAAAGCGCACACAGGGTTGCGAGCTGGTCAAGAAGCGGGTTCCACTGAGAATCATTTACGCCATGGTATTGATTTTATAGGGGGATGACAAAGAAAACCCCCTTGTCAGCATCCTGATGGCTATTCACAATGGCGCCATTTCGTGATGACAGGAGCTTTTCATGCGTATTACATCCTTGCTTGCCGATTCGCAGGTGCAGCTGTTGATGCCGCCAGCGGTTCGCTATCGCTGCGTCATTTTTCTGTTGTTGCTGGTGAGTTGGGGCGTGGTGGCAGCCTCCTTGTGGGATGGCTGGGGCGCCATGGCGCTGCTCAACTGGGTGGGCGTGGTCTTTGGTGGTATCACCGGGATCATGGTGTCGCTGCCCCGCAGCTGGCAGCCCTGGCGACTGGCGGAGCTGGGGTGGGATGAACAGCATATCTATCTGCTCAATGGCAACAAGGATGAGGCGCTGGCGCTGCCCCGCAGCCAGCTGGTGGCGCTCGAACGGGAGCGGCGAGTGGGTCACGACGGCCAGTGGCTCGACTTCAGCCTCGATCTGCAACTGAGTGAAGAGGAGCTGGCGGCGGCCATAGCCTTACTGGATCTCAAGGCGGGGGAGCTCCATCTGGTGAGCCCGTCGGTCTATCGCTTCGGCTTTAAACGGGCCTGGCACGGTCGCCGGAGGCTGGCGCAACGGTTGTCAGATCTGCAATCGGCCTGAGTCGACTATTTTCTCGACAATTCTCGGCAAAGCTCAGATACTGCCAGTGACTCGAATTGATCTTGTCTGCACTGTTAACCCAAGAGATCAATCACTTGACGACAGTGTGGAGAAGGCCACGGCATGAAGCCATGGCAGGTCCGGCATAGGGGTTGTGCCCTTACCGTTATGCTGGGAATTGCATAGAGAAGGCACCTTGAATCGAGAGTGGATGGCATGAAGATTTACGTAGGAAATCTGTCGTACCGGATGACGGCCGACGAACTGAAAACCCTGTTCAGCCAGTTTGGACAGGTCGACAAGGTTGATATCATCATCGACCGCGATACCGGCCAGTCAAAGGGGTTTGGTTTTATTGAAATGCCGGTCAATGGTGATGCCGAAAAGGCCATCGCTGGTCTGCATGGCACAGAAGTAGGTGGCCGTACCATCACCGTCAACCAGGCCAAACCGAAGACAGATGCTCCCCGTGGTCGCCCGCAACAGCGCCACCGCTAAGGTGCCTCGGCAATAAAAAAACGGCATGGGTTTCCCCCATGCCGTTTTTGTTTCTGGACGTTTTGCTGTTATCAGGGGACGTCGTAACCGAGCGCCGCCTTGCGGATGCGGAACCACTGCTGGCGGTTCAGCTCGACAGATTCGGCGGCTACGGCGGCAGCAATCCGCTCCCGCTTGCCGGAGCCAATCAATGGCAGCGGCTGGCTTGGCAGCATCATTACCCAAGCGTAGACCACCTGCTCGATAGTCTGGGCGCCCACTTCCTGACGGATCTGCTCCAGTTCGGCACGCAGCGGGGCATAGGCGTCATCGCTGAACAGTCGGCCGCCGCCGAGACATGACCAGGCCATCGGCTTGATGCCAAGCTGCTGGCACTGATCCAGGGTACCATCGAGGGTCCCTTCCTGATGAAGCGGCGAGATCTCCAGCTGGTTGGTGACCAGCGGGAAGGGGAGGCGCGATTGCAGTAGCTCGAACTGACGGGCGGTGAAGTTGGATACCCCGGCGTGCTTGATCTTGCCCGCCAGTTTCAGGGTGATAAAGGCGTCGGCCACTTCATCGGCGTTCATCAGGGGATCCGGGCGATGGATCAGCAGCAGGTCCAGATGGTCGGTGCCGAGCTTGCGCAGCGAGGCCTCGGCGCTGGCGATGATATGGTCCTTGCCGGTGTTGTAGTGGTTGAGAGCATGCTCCGGCTTGGCGGTGAGGGCGATACCGCACTTGGTGACGATCTCCATCCGGCTGCGCATGGAAGGCTCGAGGCGCAGGGCGTGACCAAAGGCCTCTTCGCACTGGTAGCCACCATAGATATCGGCGTGATCGATGGTGGTGACCCCCAGATCCAGATGATATTTCATCAGATCGAGCAGAGCGGCCGGAGAGAGCTGCCACTCCATCAGGCGCCAGTAACCCATGATGAGGCGAGAGAAGGTGGGGCCTTGCGGATGCAAGGCGACACGGGATACAGACATGGTTGACTCCTTGAAAAATACGATGCGAAAACGATGTGCAACATAGATGACTGCGGGCATCTTGGCCTCATGTGGCTGGCAAAGCAATAATGGGCAGTGGCATGATTCGAACTTTGGTTCTGATCGCAGAGTAGGAGAGAGAGTTGGATGGAAGGATTTGCCGAGCGCTTGCAGAGCCTGATCGGAGAGATGAGCGTGAGCGCGTTTGCCCGCAAGGTGGGGCTCAGTGAAGCGCTGATCCGCAAATATTTGAAGGGAGCCGAGCCTGGCCTGGCGCGGGCCAACCAGATCGCCATGGGGGCCAACTGCTCGCTGGAGTGGCTGGCAACCGGCTGCGGTTATCTCTACCGTCAGGCGGAAGTGGTAGACAGGGAGGCGTTGGCAGCGGCGCAGCTACTGCTGGGCGAGCAGCAACCCGGGGTGGGGCTGCCCGATGAGGAGGCACTGGTCACCCTGCTCGCCTATTACCAGTTTTTGCGCACCCACAAGAAAGCGGACGGTTTTCTCGACTTGGCGCTGGCGCGGGAGTTTGGTCGCCATCTGGGGGAAGCGTGATGAGGGGCATATTACCCTTTGGTCGTGTCACGGCCGGTTGATTATTCTGATACGCTCTAAGCAAGATAAATTATCCATGGAACGGGCGATGAGCTACTTGATCCTCGGAAGCGGTGCGCTGGGCTCGGCGCTGGCAAGAGAGCTGATGGCAAGGGAGGAGTCCTTCCTTCTGGCCGGGCGCAACTATCCCAAAGGGATCGAGATGGAGGACTTCTTCCCGCTGCCAGATGTCGATGCCATCTCGTTCGATGCCTTGTTTACCCTCTACGATAGCGATCCGCTTCCCACCGTTGTGATCAATACCATCGGCGTGTTGCACGATGTCAGCTTTATGCCGGAGCGGCGGGTCGAAGAGGTGCACCCCAAGTGGCTGTGCGACAGCCTGCTGGCCAATGCCTGGCCAACACTGGCGCTGGCTGCCCGTTTCAGCCGGTTGATGGGCAATGACCATCCGCTGTGGCTCTGCGCCATCTCCGATCTGGCTGGCTCCATTACCGCCAACCGGGAGGGGGGGCGTTACAGCTACCGGATGAGCAAGGCGGCCCTCGACATGGGGGTTAAAACCCTTGCCCTTGAGTGGACGCAGCGTTTCCCGCACGCGGGGGTGGTGGCGGTGGCCCCCGGTTTGATGGACTCCCCAATGAATACCCCCTTTCTGAGCGAGTTGCCTGCGGATCAATTGCTGGATCCTGCCGAGGTGGCGGTGAAACTGCTCAATCTCGTCAAGGGGTTATCATTGACTCAATCGGGACAGCTATTGGATCTGAACGGTCAGCCGCTGCCCTGGTAAATCCCCCCTGCGGGTTCCCCGGACGCCTATTGGCTTCACATTCTGCTCATGCGCCCCTTGCCAAGCGAGGGGCGCATGGCTAACGTCACTCTCCTGTTTCAGGAGGGATCTCATGCGCTATATCGATTTACGAAGTGACACCGTCACCCAGCCTACTGATGCCATGCGTCAGGCCATGCTCCACGCCGAAGTGGGTGACGATGTCTATGGTGAAGATCCGGGCGTCAACGCGCTGGAGGCCCATGGGGCCAGATTGCTGGGCAAACAGGCGGCGCTGTTTGTGCCATCGGGCACCATGTCTAACCTGCTGGCGGTGATGAGCCACTGTCAGCGTGGGGAGGGGGCCATCCTCGGCAACGCCGCTCACATCTATCGCTATGAAGCGCAGGGGAGTGCCGTGCTGGGCTCTGTGGCCCTGCAACCCTTGCCGATGCAGCGTGACGGCACGCTGGCCTTCGATGATATCAAGGCCGCGCTGGCACCTGATGATGCCCACTTCGTTCAGACTCGCCTGATCTGCCTTGAGAACACCCACAATGGCAAGGTGCTGCCGCTCTCCTATCTGCAGGAGATGGGGACATTCGTTGCCGAACGCGGCTTGAAGCTTCATCTTGATGGTGCCCGGCTCTTTAACGCTGCCGTGGCCAGCGAGATCCCGGTCGCGGTGATCGCCGCACCGTTTGACAGCATCTCGATTTGTCTCTCCAAGGGGTTGGGGGCTCCGGTGGGCTCGCTGCTGGTGGGCAGCCATGATTTCATCGCCCGTGCGCGCCGACTGCGCAAGATGCTGGGGGGCGGCATGCGTCAGGCGGGCATTCTGGCGCAAGCCGGTCTGTTTGCCCTCGAGCAGCATGTGACCCGCCTGGCCGATGATCACCGCCGTGCCAAACGGCTGGCCGAAGGGTTGGCTGCACTGCCGGGCATCGAGCTCGACCTCTCGCTGGTACAGAGCAACATGGTGTTTCTGCGGCTGTGTGAGGGGGAGTCCGCCCCTCTGCTCGCTTTTATGAAAGAGCGGGGGATCCTCTTCTCCGGTTACGGCGAGCTGCGGTTGGTGACCCATCTGCAGATCAACGATGACGATATTGAAGAGGTGATCGACGCCTTCACCGAGTATCTCGGGGCGCGTTGAGACGGCTTGGTGAGGTAGAGGTTATACCGAGACCTGTTTATACCGAAATAACAGAGGACGCCGCGGCGCCCTCTGTTATTTGCAGCAAGCTCACGCCTGCCGCTGACCGCTCATCAGCATGGCCTCATCGGTGGCATCGTAGATCATCACCGCAATGTGGGTTACCTGACCACCGAAATCGGCCAGTGGCACTAGCGTCAGGTTCTGAAACATGTGGGGGGCCGAGCCGGTAATGGGGCGATAGTTGGAGAAGCGCAGCAGATAGGGCTTCTGCTCCCAGGTGCTGAAGGCGCGGTTGTTGAGCTTGAAGACCATGTTGGCCTTGCGCTCGAACCAGGCTCTGTCCACATCGGGAAAGAGCTCGAACAGCATGCCATCGCGTACTTCACCGGCCAGTCGGCCGCTGTGGCTCTCCATAAAGCCGTTCCACACCTGAACCTTGTACTCCTTGTCGAGCACCACCAGGCCTACGTCCAGGTTCTGGACTATGTTCATCAGCCAATGAAATTCACGGATTTCCATAGTCACTCCTAGAGCATGTGCATGATTTTATTGTTCATGGTAGCGATGGAATCTTCGGTAAACAGCAGCAGCAGATCACACTGTACCGCGTAATCCTGGATCCGGTAGTTGATCTCGATAGCGAGGGTGCGGCGCCAGCGACTCTTGTTGGTGTTGATCAGCTCGTTGATGGGTCTGTGCTGACCGAGTACCACTGGATGACCCTGACTGAAGGGGGTATCGAGCTGGTTGGCGTAGCCACGCAGGAAGGCGCCGATCAGCACGTTGGCGGTATCCATCAGCAGCTCCAGTTCGGCGGTGCGATCCAGCGTTCCCTGATGGTTCATCAGCTTGGCCAAATCTTTGAAGCTGGAGTCATGGAACAGGATCAACGCTTCACCAGCGATCCCCGCCCCGATAAAGCCCTGACAAACGGCAGATAGGGTATCCGAATCGGCGGCTGCCGAGAGGGCCATGTGCAGCTCGGAAACCTCCAGCACGTTGACGTTGGGGATGGGTAGCACCACGAAGGCGTTGAGCAGACGGGCCAGCAAGTCGGCCGCCTGACCCATGGAGACGTTGGCCAGCTCCTGATAGACATCGCGAATTTCGGGGGTAATTTTGACGCCCGCATCAGCGACCACGCCGCTTGGCAGCGCCTCGGCGGCACTTGGCTGACCGCTTGGAACAGCACTCCAGAAACCATGTTGTTTAAGCAGGGCAAGCAGGGTATCGGGGGCGGCGGGTTTCTTAATGAAATCGAGCGCCCCCAGCCCCATGACCCGCTGATAGGCCTCTGGCTGGATATCCCCGGAGACCACGATCACCTTGCTGCGCAGCCCTTCCCGTTTCAGGGTCTCCAGCACACCGTAACCGTCCATCTCCGGCATGGTGAGATCGAGAAAGATGAGATCGCCATGGCCCATCAGCACCTGTTCGATCCCTTCAAGGCCATTGGCCGCATAGTGCAAATCGACTTTCCAGTCAGCCGGGAGCGCTCGTGCCAGCTGTTTGCGGGCGAACCCGGAGTCATCACATATCAATACATTCATGGTGTTAGGCAGGCTCTGTTGGCAAGGATTGCTATAAGTGTGGCCCGCTAACAGTCAGATGCAATGTGGGAGGTTATCACCCTGTGAAAATTGGTTATCCCATTGCCGGTTACGATAGCGTGCGGAGTATTTCTCAACAAATTCAGCGAACATCTTAACACGCAACGGGGCGAACTGGTGTTGGCAACACAACATGTAGAAGGGACGATTACCGGTTTGCCAGTCGGTCAGTACCGGCACCAGCTGCTCGTCATGGAGGAAGCTGCTCAGGTAGTGCAGCGGGGCGTTAACGATCCCCAGATGACGTCGAGCTGCGCGCACGGCGGCCTGGGTCTGGTTGACGATCAGTTTGGCGCTGCGTTTGATGCAGACGCTCTGGCCATCTTTGTCTGTCAGCTGCCAGTGCTGGTGTGGCCAGCAGTAGATGAGATCGTGCTCTTCCAGCTGGTTGGGGTGGGAAGGCGTGCCCTTTTTGGTCAGATAGAGCGGTGAGGCAAACAGGCCGTATTCGATATGACCGAGACAGATAGCATTGGGCAGTGACTGGGGCAGCTCACCGTTGAAGAACACCAGATCCCGATCATTGTCGAACAGGTGTTGATGATCATTGGTTTGGGTGATATCGAACTGTACCTCGGGATAGTGCAGTCCGAATTCTGCCAGCATATCGATGAGGATTGTGTTGGAGAGCGCGATCGGTGCGGCTATCCGGATAAGCCCGGTGATATCAGCTTCTTTACCCCGGATTTCGCTGGTGGCTTGTTCAATTTGTGCAAGCGGTGTACAGAGACGCTCATAGTATCTGAGCCCCTCATCGGTAAGACGGAGTTTGCGGGTAGAGCGATGTAACAGGGAACAACCCAGTTGCTCTTCCAGCTGTGAAATGCGTCGACTGATGGTGCCTGTTGGCATGCCCAGTGCGGCAGCAGCGTGGGAGAATCCTCCCTCTTGCACCACCTTGACGAACAGGTAGAACTCTTCGATGTGCTTCATAAACGCTGTTCTGGGTGTAACAAGGGGGCAACCATAAAAAGAGCATCCCGGGTTGGCAAGCGTAATTCAGCGTTTAATTGATCTGGATTCGATTTCTATTGATACCAGTCCACCTCTTTTTTGTCTTCGAACGAGAACGCTTTCTGCTGCACTTTCGTTGTCACTCTCACTGCGACGAGGACTATCGGATCGCTCAAGTGAGAGAGGCGACCTGGCGTGGATCATCTTGTTGGAAAATGACGAGTACGCTGGTCAGGACGAATTTTTTCTCTGCGATGTGAATGTGATGAGAGTCGCGCATGCATCATGTCGGTCTCGTGCGAATAGATAATGTTTTTGAGGTATTTAAGTTCTTTGTTAAGTCGCTATTTTAAGCTGCGTAGCGATTTTTTGTTTGTTTATTCAACGCTCTGGTTAATAAATGAAATTTTTAAGAGGGAAATGCCGCTACGCCCCTCAGTTGACTTTCTTGTCAGTAGGCAGGTGTTTGTTATAAATCGTAAAAATGTTTTTGAAGTATCCAGAGTGCAATTCTTAGTGCTTGTTTTTGCTGGGAAAAAAAGTTAAAAACGAGCAGGTGATTTGTTTTGATTGGCAAGAGTATTGGCTGAGTCCTTTTTTCTGTGGTTGTATTGGCTCTCCTGCTATTGATTTCTGAAATCAGTTTTCTGCTTTTGGCCATCGCGAGAAATAGTGGCCGAGAGGTGTTTTCACCTTGCATTCTGCATACGGCGGTTTGCCCGTTTGTTTCCGGTTCACCAGTGACCATCCAGCATGAACGACTTTGACCAGATGAATACGCTTGACGAAGGGTTACTGAAGACAATGGATGTTCTGCATACCCCTATCTGGGTCTATGACATCGAACATCACCATATTTTCTGGGCAAACCGCGCAGCACTCCCCCTCTGGGAGGCCACCTCCCTTGAAGAGCTCTGTTCCAGGGACTTTTCGGCTGATATGGCGACAGCGATAGCGCTGTTGTTGCAACGCTACCTCGGTGATTTTCAGCAGGGGCGTAGCTATAACGAATGGTGGACTATCTCCCCAAAGGGGGTCAAAAAGCAGATCTATCTACGTCTCTCCGGCATTCAGCTGGCAGGCCGTTTGATGATGATGACCGAAGCTGTTGTCGACTCAGATACCCTCTATCAGGAGTCCTCTTTGGCGACCGGTGATACTCTTGCCTGCCTGTTCGATAGCCACGGTGTATTTGAGAGCGGCAACTACCACTTCGAAATGTGTTTCGGCCACCAGATCGCCAAGCTCTCCCAGGTATTTTCCGGCAATGACGACAGCTTCTACCAGAAGCTCTCCCGTCTCGATGAGGTGGTCACCGAGGGTGAGTGCCGTACCCTCAAGGGGATGCGCTGGTTCCAGTATCAGTTCCGCTATATCCAGCAGGGTGCCCGCATTCTGCTTACCATGCGGGACATTACCGATCGCAAACTCGAGGAGCTGGAGCATCGCCACCTCGCTTGGCACGACTCTCTGACCGGCCTGCTCAATCGTTATGGTTTGATGAAATCCCTTGAGGCCTATTGCGGGCTGGGGGAGCGTTTCGCGCTGGTGTTCATGGATCTCGACAACTTCAAGCTGGTCAACGACAACTACGGCCACAAGGCAGGAGATCGACTGCTGGAGCGGGTCGCCGGCCGCCTCAAACAGATATGCCCGCGGGATGTTGAGCTGGCACGTCTTGGTGGGGACGAGTTTACCGCGTTGGTTCCCTTGGGAAACCAGAGTGAACGCGCCCAGGATGTGGCCGATCAGATGCTCTCCCAGATGACCAAGCCACTGCAACTGAGCGGGCTGCCTGAGGTGACCATCGGCGGCAGTATCGGCATCGCCATCTATCCCGATGATGCGGACGATGGTGACAACCTCATCACCCGTGCCGACATGGCCATGTATCAGGCCAAGCAGATGGGGCGGCTGCGCTGGCAGCGTTTCACCCCCAGCATGCAGCAGACTCTGCAGCGCAAGCTCAATCTCAAGCAATTTCTGGCCAAGGCCATCGGCCGTCAGGAGCTGAGCCTCTGTTATCAGCCACAGGTTGATGCCGCCAAACAGCGCCTGATCGGCTACGAAGCGTTGCTGCGCTGGTACAACCCGGTGCTCGGCCATGTCTCGCCAGTGGAATTTATCCCATTGGCCGAAGAGATGGGGCTGATCCGCGAGATCGGCAGTTGGGTGCTCTCTACCGCGCTGGCACAGATGGCCAGTTGGAAGAAGCGCTTCCATCAGCGGGTGCCAGTCTCCGTCAACCTCTCCGGTTTCCAGCTCTCGTCAGCGCTGCCCGGGCAAGTGCGCGAGCAGCTGGAGCTGCACGGAGTGGATGCCTCCCTGTTGACGCTGGAGCTGACCGAAACCGTGCTGATGCTCGATATGAAGGGGTGCCTCGATATTCTCGATGACTTGAGTGAACTGGGGATCAAGATTGCCATCGACGATTTTGGTACCGGCTACTCATCCCTTGCCTATCTCAATCGTCTGCCCATCGATACAATCAAGCTGGATCGTTCTTTCGTCACAGGCCTCAACCTGCCGGTGATCCGGGCGACCGCCGCCATGGCTACCAATCTGGGGTTGGGGATCATGGCAGAAGGAGTAGAGGAGCCTCACGAGCTGGCTGCACTGCAGACCCAGGGGTGCCATGTGTTCCAGGGGTATCTGTTCAGCAAGCCGCTGACGGTGGTGCAAGTCGAGGCGAGTGGTTTCGTGGTGGAGTGTCAGGTTGGGCGTTATCCACTGCTCAATGCTGTAATGGCAGAGTAACAAGTGTGCGTTAGGCCACAACTTGGGATTTTATCCCGCAATATTTAATCAAAATTAATCACTCTTTTGCGATCGGTCATGAGACGGATTGGCAGAAATTGCTAGCATGCGACCTCGTTTCTAGGGAAAGGAGTATCGCAATAATGAGTCATGCTGCTGTCAATGACCGTCCGGCCAGCCCTCCCAAGGGGTGGCTGAACCGTTTCCTCAATGGCGTCGAGAAAGCCGGGAACAAATTACCCGACCCCGCCATGCTGTTCCTTTATGCCTTGCTGATCGTCTGGGTCGGCTCCTGGGTGTTGTCACAATTCCAGTTTGATCTGGTCAACCCCCGTACCGGGGAGGCGGTAGTGGTCAACAACCTGCTGACCGGTGCCGGTCTGGCCGAGTTTCTCTCCACCATGGTGACCACCTTCACCGGTTTTGCCCCGCTGGGGATCGTACTGGTGGCCATGCTCGGGGTCGGGGTGGCCGAGCAGTCCGGTTTTATCAATACCGGTCTGAAAAAGTTGCTGAAAGTGACGCCTGCCCGTTTTCTCACCCCCATGCTGATCCTGGTAGCGATCGTCAGCCATACCGCTGCAGATGCGGGTTATGTGCTGGTGATCCCCATCGGTGGCATCATCTTCCACGCTGCCGGACGCCATCCGCTGGCGGGGATCGCCGCTGCATTTGCCGGTGTCTCCGGCGGTTTTGCCGCCAACTTCCTGCCATCCGGCGGGGATGCCTTGCTGCAGGGCTTTACCCAGTCCGCCGCTCAGTTGCTCGATCCTGACTACATGGTCAACACCCTGTGCAACATCATCTTTACCGGCGCCTCTTCGCTGTTGATCATCTGTGTCGGCTGGTTCATCACCGAAAAGGTGGTTGAACCGCGCCTCAAGCGCGTAGCACTCAACGAGGATCTGGAAAGTGCCGATGAGATGGGGCGCTACAGCGCGCAAGAGAGCCGGGCCTTCAACTGGGCCGGGTTTGCCATGCTGGCGGCCATCGTACTGCTGGCGTTGGCCCTGTCACCGAGCGATTCACCGCTGCGTGCTGCCGATGGTTCCCTGACCACCTTCGCCGCTCCCGTGATGAAATCCATTGTGCCGCTCATCTTCCTGCTCTTTATCCTGCCCGGGATTGTCTACGGCTTTGTCGCAGGCAGCTTCAAGAGTGGCAAGGATGTGATCGACGCCATGTCGGCCACCATGAACAAGATGGGCTCCTACATGGTGATGGCATTCTTCTGCGCGCTCTTTATCAAGGCGTTCGGTGACTCCAATCTGGGCACCCTGCTGGCCCTCTCCGGCGCAGAAGTGCTCCATGCGCTGGCGCTGCCCGGTGAGGTGACCATCGTCGGGATGATCCTGCTCACCGCCACCGTCAATCTGGTGGTGGGGTCGGCCTCGGCCAAGTGGGCGCTGATCAGCCCGATCCTGGTGCCCATGCTGATGGCGGTGGGGATCTCTCCCGAGCTGACCCAGGCGGCCTATCGGGTCGGTGATTCTGCTTCCAATATCATCACTCCGTTGATGGTCTTCTTCCCGCTGGTGGTGGTCTATTGCCAGCAGTATGTGAAGAGCACCGGGATTGGCACACTGGTCTCCATGATGCTGCCCTACTCACTGGCCTTTCTGGTGAGCTGGACCATCTTTCTGCTGCTCTACTGGGCGCTCGGCTTCCCGCTCGGGTTGCAAGCCCCTTACGTCTATCCGGCCCCTTAAGCCGGGTGTGCGAGGGAGCCTTGGGCTCCCTCGTTTTTTTCGCTATGGTGTTACCTCATTTTGGAGGTGCCATGAATCAGACCATCGATCTTATCCTTTCCCATCGCTCCATTCGTCAGTTCACTGCCGAGCCGATCGCCCCGCAGCAGCTGGATGCCATTCTCGCCGCCGCCCAGTCCGCCTCGACCTCTAGCTTTTTGCAGGTGACCAGTATTGTGCGAGTCAGCGAACCCGAGGCGCGTGAGCAGCTGGCCATGCTGGCGGGCAATCAGCCGTATGTGGTGCAGGCGGCCGAGTTTCTGGTCTTCTGCGCCGATTACCATCGTCACAGCCAGATCGTGCCCGAGGCCCAGACCGGTTATGCGGAGCAGTTGCTGATCGGGGCCATCGACGGCGCCCTGATGGCGCAAAATGCCCTGCTGGCAGCTCAGTCGCTGGGGCTGGGCGGGGTCTATATTGGCGGCATTCGCAACCATCCGGCCGAGGTGAGCGAGCTGCTGGGCTTGCCCCATCAGGTGATCCCGCTGTTTGGTCTCTGCCTTGGTCATCCTGCCCAGCAGCCGGAGCAGAAACCCCGTCTGCCCAGGGGATTGGTGGTGCATCAGGAGCGCTACCAGCACGAGCTGGATCGCGACCTGCTGGCCCGGTACGATCAGCAGATCGCGGACTACTATCAGGCCCGCAGCAGCAACAACAAACAGCAGACCTGGAGTGGCCAGATCCGCGCCATTCTGGGCAAAGAGTCCCGTCCTTTCATGCTGGGCTTCCTGCAATCACGGGGCTTTAACCTCAAGTAATGGCGCTAATAGGCGATACTATGGAGAGATAATCAACATGGTCATCATCCCCTGAGTCTGCAATCTCTCCCTGAGACCGGGGGCACAGCTTGGTGACAAACGTGGGCAAGGGGGGGATCTGCAGGCTACCTTAAGTGGGTAAGCTGTTGTAGGATCACGCAATTGAATAGGAACAGGGGTTTGGACATCCTATGATTTTAACTTTGGTATTGCTGTCTATCGGCGCACTCCTGTTTTTGGTTATCGCCTATAACGTGGTGCAGCAATATAAGCAGAAGGCGGAGGCGGACAAGCGTCACGCCGTTGCCAGACACAAGACTGTGGCCGATGAGACCGAAGAGGTGCTGCTGAACGTCAATCTGGTGCCTTTCTCCAAGAATATGGTGTTGCTGTTGCAGCACCGGATCCTCGATGCTTATCGCGCCATCGCCCAGGTGATGCCCAACAACCAGATCAAGCAGCGTATCGCCGATGTGCAGACCCAGATCAAGAATGTGCAGGAGAACTATAGCGTTCAGGATGAGGGGCAGTTCAAGACCCCGGAGTCCGATCGTCAGGCGATCCAGATGCTGCAACTAGTCAAGAAGATGCGGGCCGTGCTGCGTGTCGAGCACAACAAGGGCAAGATTGACCCTCAGGGGTTCGCCCAGGAAGAGCGTCGCCTCGAGCTGATGCAGCTCAAGATCAACATCTCCAATCTGGTCAAGCGGGCGATGGATGCCCGCATTCAGGGCCAATATGGTACTTGCCGCCAGCTCTATACCAAGGGTCTGTCGGCCATGGCGAGCGTGGGCGACAAGGATCCCTATCTGCTGGCTCGTGAAGAGGATATGCGTCAGGGGCTCAAGGAGCTTGAAGAGCTGCAGCAGCAAAACAGCGCGCAGGATCTGCAAAACATCAAGGACAAGGAAGCCGACGAGCTCGATGTCCTGTTTCAACCCAAGAAGAAATGGTAAGCATGTCCCACCCACTCGATTCCACACTGGGGCCAATGGCCCCATTTGTTTCTCAGCTGTTGGCCGAACTGGCCGCCACTGGCGTCACAATTTCACAGCCAACGGTCGATCACCTCTGTTATCGGGCGGCAACCCTGCAGGAGTACCGCGCGCTATGTGCTGTGTTGGCTGAGGCGGGCACCTTGCTGGTGGAGGGTATGATTGGCGGACGTCCCATCGCCACTTATCAGTTGCATCAGCTGCTGTTGGCTGGTGAGGTACAGGTACCCTGTATCGAGCTGGCTGCACCGAAACCGGGTCGCGTCCATCAGGCGGGGCTGGAACATATCGAGCTGGTGGTTACTTCACTGCAAGATCTGGTAGCGCGCTATCCCGAGCTGCCATTCAAAACCGGCAACATGCAGGATACCCGCAACCCCGATATTGGCCTGATGTTGCCTTCCGGCCAGATCAAGTTTCATCTGCGCCCGCTGGCTGAGGTGATCGCCGAAGAGGTGGCGACCGGTGCTGTGGTCGCGGTGCCTGCGGATTATTTCGATCAGGAGTGCTCCTGCTCTAAATGCGGTGCGAGCCTGACAGGCTCTTGAATAACGCAGCAAAAGGGGTCACCGGTGTGACCCCTTTTGTTATCTGGCGGTGCTGGGTTGCGAGATCGCCATCTGCTCGTGGGTGACCCTGTTTGCGCTGAGCCTGTTACCCGTGTCGGTGGGGGGGCTGGGCGGGCTGTGGCGATTGGCTTCGCTGCTTGAGACGGCCGAGCCAGAGGCTCAAGCCTGCCGTCAGGATGAGGACCAGTTCAATTCCCATGACCAGACCGCCCAGCTCGCCTTGCTCCCAGAAGGGGTGCAGGTAAAGTCCCCCCAGACTCGCCCCCAGATAGTAGGCCACCAGATAGAGGGAGGAGGCGAGGGCCCGGTTGTGTTCGACATGATGACCCACCCAGGCACTGGCACAGGCGTGAGCCAGGAAAAAACCGAAGCTGGAGACCAGCAAGCCGCTCAGGATCCCGAGCAGACTGCCCTGCAGCAGCCACAGACTGCCGATAGCCATCAGCGCGATCCCCACTAGCAGCATCCGTTGTGCCCCCCAGCGGTTGGCAAAGCGGCCGCTCAAGGAGGAGGCTACAGTCCCCGAGAGATAGGTGAGAAACAGCATGCCGAGCCATTGGGTGGGCAGGGAGAAGGGGGGCTTGGCCAGCAGGAAGGTGAGGTAGCTGAACTGGTTCAGAAACACCATAAAGTTGAGGCCGCCAATCAGATAGGCCCCTACCAGCAAGGGATTGGTCAGGTGTTGTTGCAAGGCGCGAGCAAATTGGCCGCGAACGGGGGCGCTCGCCACAAAGCGGGTCTGATGGGGCAGCAGCCAGAAGACCAGCGGCAGCAGTGACAGGCTGATCACTCCAATCCCCAGAAAGGTATGCTGCCAGTCGCCAAACCAGCCTGCCAATAGGCCGCCTACCACCCGACCGGCAATGCCACCGAGGGAGTTGGCGGCAATATAGACCCCCACCGCCGAGAGCAGCGCCCGTTTGCTGAACTCTTCCCCCATATAGGCAATCGCGGTCGCGGGCAGCCCTGCCAGCAGCGCGCCCTGCAGGATGCGCAGCAACAGCAGGGAACCAAACTGCTCAACCAGCGGGATTAACAGTGAGAGCAGGATCGCCAGGGTGAGTGTCCCCAGCATGACTTGCCGACGGCCATGGCGATCCGCCAGTCTGGCGCAGATCAGCAGGGAGGCGGCGAGGCCTGCAGTGCATCCTGCCAGGGTCCAGCTGGCCGAGAGGGAGTTGACCGAGAAGACTTCGGCAATCAGGGGTAACAGGGGATGGGTCTGGTAGAGGTTCAGAAACACCAGAAAAGAGCCCAGGCTGAGGGCCAGGGTTGCACGTATCCACTCGCGACTTCCAACTTCAATCATTGCGTATTGTCCTGACTACTTTTGGTCAGGGTAGAGTCCTTGCGGTTATAAATATAATATATTTAAGTTATCTATCTCATAAGATGAATTGATACATGGATCTGAAACAGCTCACCTATCTGCTGGCGGTCAGGGATGCCGGCTCATTTACCAAGGCAGCCAACAGTCTGCATGTGGCACAACCGGCCATCAGCATGGCCATCGCCAAGCTGGAGCAGCAGCTCGAATTGCGCCTGTTTGATCGACAGGATCGGGCGGTACGGCTCACCCCGGAGGGAGAGGTGCTCTGTCGCCATGCCGAGCGCTTGTTGTTGCAGATGCATCAGGCCGAGGCCGAGATGGCCGAGCTCAAGGGGCTGGAGCGGGGGGAAGTGCGGATCGGGATCCCCTACATGATGGGCTCCTACTATTTCCCCCCTCGTCTGATGGCCTTCAAGCATCGCTATCCCGGCCTCAAGATCCGGGTCGAAGAGGCCGGCACCCGTGAGCTGCTCAGCCGGATGGTGGATGGCTCCCTCGATCTGGCCATTCTCATCACCAGTGATCTCCCCCCCGCCATTGAGGGGGCACATCTGCTGAGCGAAGAGATGTTGATGGTGGTGGGGGACGATCACCCCTTGCGCGGCGAACCGGCCGTCACCCTCTCGCAGTTTTTCGCTCAGGAGTTGGCTTTGTTTCGCCGTGGTTTCTACCACCGGGAGCATATGGAGGCGCTGGCCCAGAGCCTGTGCGTTGAACCCGATATCGCCTTCGAGAGCAATCTTATCCCTCTGCTCAAGGCGGTGGTGCGGCAAGGCTTTGCGGTGACCACCTTCTTGCGGATGGTGCTGGAAGAGGAGCCGGATCTGAGTGGCGTACCCTTCGACCCGCCCATCTACCTAGACCTCTGTGTGGCGTGGCGGCGTGGTGATCCGCTCTCTATGGCCAACCGTGCCTTGCGCGATTTCCTACTCAATGATCGCCCAGCCTGATGGCGGCGGGTCATTGCTGAAAGTTTGTTACTATTAACAGTGGGTTCGCTTGAGGGCTACACCATGAAACTGCAGCAATTGCGCTATATCGTCGAGGTGGCCAACCACAGGCTGAATCTGTCGGCCACCGCCGAGAGCCTCTTTACCTCCCAGCCCGGGATCAGCAAACAGGTGCGGATGCTGGAGGATGAGCTGGGGATCCAGATCTTCGAGCGCAGCGGTAAACACCTGACCCAGATCACCCCCATAGGTCGGGATGTGATCAAAGTGGCCGCCGAGGTGCTGGACAAGGTGGCCACCATCAAGGTGATGGCCAGGCAGCATGTGCATCCGGAGCAGGGAACCCTCACTATTGCCGCTACTCATCTACAAGCCCGTTATATTCTGCCCGCCATCCTCAAGGGATTCATGGCCCGCTTCCCCAAAGTTGCAGTAACTGTGATGCAAGGGAGTGCGGCGCAGTGCCGCGCAGCCGTGCATGATGGCGCTGCTGATCTGCTGCTGGCGGATGAACCGGAGGAGGGGAGCGATCTGCTCATGCTCCCCTCTTTTCAGTGGCAACGGGGCTTGGTGCTGCCCAAGGATCATCCGTTGGCCAAAGCAACATCGCTGACCCCGGCCGAGCTGGTGGAGTTTGCATTGGTGACCGATGGAAGGGCGCTCTCTGCTGCACATGGCACTGATTGCGCTCATGCCGAGAGCCGGATCGCCTGCTGTGCGAGCGACAGCGATGTGCTCAAGACCTATGTCAGACAAGGAATGGGCATCGGAGTGATGGCAACTTTTGCCTGGGAGCCCCAGCGCGATGGTGATCTGCTGCTCAAACAGGTGCCTTGGCTACCTAGTGGCGTTGCCGCTATCGGGTTGCGCAGAGGGGCGTTTTTGTGCGGCTATCTGTATGACCTGATTGGACGTCTCGCGCCGCAATTGACCCGGGAGCGGGTTGAACAATACTGTGCTGCCCGCACTGGCGAAGAGCTTGAAGCTATGCTGGCCAATTTGACCGTGCCACTTAGATAGCTTGGGTTGATGTGTGGTCATCCCAAGAAAAACGCCTCCCAATGGGAGGCGTTTGACAATCTGACATTGGTCAATTCAGGCTCACTTCTTCAGCATATGATCCAGCTTGTTGGCCTTGGTCGACAGATAGAACTCGTTGTGGGGATTGCGCCCTTCCTGCAACGGTACCCGTTCGGCCACCGGAATACCGAAGGATTCCATCGCTTTCATCTTGCGCGGGTTGTTGGTCATCAGTTTGAGAGACTTGACCTCAAGCTGCTTGAGCATATCGGCGCAGATGGTGTAGTCGCGCATATCGGCGGCGAAACCAAGGGCCACGTTGGCTTCCACGGTATCGGCTCCCTGATCCTGCAGGTGATAGGCGCGGATTTTGTTGAGCAAGCCGATGCCTCGGCCCTCTTGACGCACATACAGCAACACGCCACGACCGGCTTTGGCGATATTCTCCATGGCCGCCTGCAACTGGAAACCGCAGTCACAACGCAGGCTGAACAGGGCGTCGCCGGTCAGGCACTCTGAGTGGATCCGGCCCAGCACGGGCTCTTCACCGGTAATGTCGCCCATCACCAGTGCGGCGTGATCTTTGCCTGTGCCGGTTTCCTGAAAACCTACCAGCGTGAAGGTGCCCCAAGGGGTTGGCAATTTGGATTTGGCCACGAGGGTAACGCTGCTCATAGGTTGCTCCTTACTACTAACGGCTCAAAAAAGGGGGCCAGTTTAGCGCGCCTTGTCAGGAACGACCATAAGAACAAGTCCCTGCATTGCTTAATGAAATGTCCAAATGAGATACAAGCACAGCTGTCCGTCGGGGTTTTGGCCCTTTGTGCGGATTGATGACTGCCAGGCTCACCACATTCGGGTATAATCGGCGCCCATTAACCCACCCCTTCGGGATGGGAGCAACACAGTGCAGGAGAGAAGTTATGCCTCAGATGGCCCCCGTAATGACAATTGATGGCCCCAGTGGTGCAGGTAAAGGCACCTTGTGTCAGCTGCTTGCTGAGAAGCTGGGTTGGCACTTGCTGGACTCGGGCGCCATCTATCGGGTGTTGTCCTTGGCCGCCCTGCATCACGATGTAGAGCTGGACAGTGAAGCCTCACTGGTGCCTCTGGCTGCCAATCTGGATGTGCAATTTCAGGTAGAAGGCGATCTGGTCAGGGTGATCCTGGAAGGGGAAGATGTCTCACGCACCATCCGCACCGAAGAAGTGGGTAATGCTGCCAGTAAAATCGCCGCCTTCCCCCGGGTGCGCGAAGCCTTGCTGCGCCGTCAGCGGGCATTTCGTCAGGCTCCGGGTCTGATTGCCGATGGTCGTGACATGGGTACAGTTGTTTTCCCCGAGGCCGAGGTGAAGATTTTCCTCGACGCCAGTGCCGAAGAACGGGCCCAGCGTCGCTATAAGCAGTTGCAAGATAAGGGCTTTGATGTTAACTTTGAGCGTCTTTTAACCGAGATTCGGGAACGTGATGATCGCGACAGAAATCGCGCTACTGCACCCCTGAAACCGGCAGAAGATGCTCTGGTGGTAGACTCTACCGCCATGACCATAGATGAAGTGCTGGCAACAGTGCTCGCCTATGCAGAGCAACAACTTGGTGATGCCAGTGCAAGCTGACATCCGGTCGTCTGCACCAAGGATGGCGCAGATTATTTAAAACAGCCCCGCTTGTGCCGGATTGCAAGTGGATGTTTCATTTGTGACATAAACAATGATCGAATCTTTTGCTCAACTCTTTGAAGAGTCCCTGAACGCCGTTGAAACCCGTCAAGGTTCCATCGTCAAGGGTACTGTCGTTGCTATCGAGAACGGTTTCGTACTGGTTGATGCCGGTCTGAAATCCGAGTCTGCTATCCCGGCTGAAGAATTCAAGAACGCCATGGGCGAGCTGGAAATCAATGTCGGCGACACCGTTGATGTGGCTCTGGACTCTATCGAAGATGGTTTCGGCGAAACCAAGCTGTCCCGCGAAAAAGCCAAGCGCCACGAAGCCTGGCTGCAGCTTGAGAAGGCTTACGAAGAGCAAGCTACCGTTATCGGTATCATCAACGGCAAGGTCAAGGGTGGTTTCACCGTTGAACTGAACGGCATCCGTGCCTTCCTGCCGGGTTCTCTGGTTGACGTGCGTCCGATCCGTGACACCGCTCACCTGGAAAACAAAGAACTCGAGTTCAAAGTCATCAAGCTGGACCAGAAGCGCAACAACGTTGTTGTTTCCCGTCGTGCCGTGATCGAGACCGAGAACACCTCCGAGCGTGAAAGCCTGCTGGCTAACCTGCAAGAAGGTCAAGAAGTTAAGGGTATCGTCAAGAACCTGACCGACTACGGTGCATTCGTAGATCTGGGCGGTGTTGACGGCCTGCTGCACATCACCGACATGGCGTGGAAGCGCGTTAAGCATCCTTCCGAAATCGTCAACGTTGGCGACGAGATCGCTGTCAAGGTTCTGAAGTTCGACCGCGAGCGTACCCGTGTATCCCTGGGTCTGAAGCAGCTGGGCGAAGATCCCTGGGTTGCTATCGCCAAGCGTTACCCGGAGACCACCCGTCTGTCTGGCCGCGTGACCAACCTGACCGACTACGGCTGCTTCGTTGAAATCGAAGAAGGCGTTGAAGGCCTGGTACACGTATCCGAGATGGATTGGACCAACAAGAACATCCACCCGTCCAAAGTTGTTAACGTTGGCGACGTGGTTGACGTGATGGTTCTGGACATCGACGAAGAGCGTCGTCGTATCTCTCTGGGTCTGAAGCAGTGCAAATCCAACCCGTGGCAGCTGTTTGCCGAAACTCACGCCAAAGGCGACCGTGTTTCCGGCAAGATCAAGTCCATCACTGACTTCGGTATCTTCATCGGTCTGGATGGCGGCATCGACGGCCTGGTTCACCTGTCTGACATCTCCTGGAACAACCAGGGCGAAGAAGCCGTGCGTGAATTCAAGAAAGGCGACGAGATCGAAGCCGTTGTTCTGCAAGTGGATCCGGAGCGTGAGCGTATCTCCCTGGGGGTCAAGCAGATCGAAGAAGACCCGTTCAACAAGTACCTGGCTGACAACAAGAAAGGTGCTATTGTGAAGGGTAAGGTTACCGAGGTTGATGCCAAAGGTGCCGTTATCGAACTGGCTGACGGCGTAGAAGGCTACCTGCGTGCCTCCGATGCTGCTCGTGACCGCGTAGAAGACGCCACTCTGGTGCTGTCTGTTGGTGACGAAGTTGAAGCTAAATTCATGGGCGTTGATCGTAAGAACCGCACCGTAAGCCTGTCTGTCCGTGCTAAGGACGAAGCTGACGAGCGTGTTGCTATCGATAGCCTGAACCAGCAAGAAGAAGTTGTGTTCAGCAATGCTATGGCTGAAGCGTTCAAAGCCGCCAAGGGTGAGTAATCCTTGATGCATGAAAAGGGCGGCATTGCGCCGCCCTTTTTTATCCTGGCAAAATGAATATTGCATGTGATCGGGGAAGGAGATTTAACGTTATGACCAAATCAGATCTCATCGAACAACTGGCAGCCAGCCGCATGCATATGCCGGCCAAGGATGTCGAAGCTGCCATCAAGGAGATCCTTGAACAGATGGCGTCGACCTTGCAAAACGGCGACCGGATTGAAATCCGTGGATTTGGCAGTTTTTCACTGCACTATCGTGCGCCCCGCGTGGGTCGCAACCCCAAAACTGGGGACAAGGTTGAACTGACCGGGAAATATGTCCCGCACTTCAAACCAGGTAAAGAGTTGCGCGAGCGCGTCAACATTATTGAATAATGCAGAAATGGGCATACTTCGGGTATGCCTTTTTTGTTTTTGGCGCCGATTCCTGTGCCAATCGTCTTGTTTCTTAAACTCTTTTCCCATTCACTCTAGAGTCTGCCTGCGATTTTAAGGATAATCAGCCTCTCATTAGATACTGACAGGGAGCTCTTATGAAGCGTATTTTGGCCCTCATTCCGCTGGTGCTGATGTTTGTTCTGACCTTGGCGCTCGGCTCGCAAAATGGCCAGCTGGTTCAGTTCAATTACCTGATCGCTCAAGGTGAGTTCTCACTTGCTATGTTGTTGGGTTTCTTCTTCGCTGGCGGTTTTTTATTGGGCTGGTTGGTATTCGGCCTGCTGTTCCTGCGCCTGAAAATGCAAAATCGCACCCTCAACCGCACCATGCGTCGTCAATCCCGCGAGTTGGAGCTGGTCCGGTCTTCGGGTAAGGAATAATGTTCCTCAATGCTTGAACTGCTTTTCCTGCTGTTACCCATCGCCGCTGGTTATGGCTGGTACATGGGGCGCAGGAGTGTTCGCCAGGACACCCAGAAACAGAGCAACCAGTTTTCCCGCCAGTATGTGGCGGGCCTCAACTATTTGTTGTCCGATGAATCCGACAAGGCGGTGGATCTTTTTATCCAACTGCTCGAGGTGGACAGTGAAACCATCGAAACCCACCTCTCTCTCGGCAACCTGTTTCGCCAGCGGGGTGAGGTCGATCGTGCTATCAAGATCCACCAGAATCTGGTGACCCGCCAACTGACCCGGGAGCAGCGTCAGCTTGCCTTGCAGGAGCTTGCGCGCGATTTTCTGGCTGCGGGTTTGCTCGATCGGGCAGAAGCGCTCTGGAACGAGCTGTGTGATGACAGCGATTTTGAAGAGACGGCGTTGGCCCAGCTACTGATTATTCATCAGCAGCTGCGGGATTGGGACAAGGCCATTGATGTGGCGGTTCGTCTGCAAAAATTCCAAGGCAAGAAGCTGGCCGATCCCATTTCCCATTTCTATTGCGAACAAGCCGAGATCGCGTTGCGCGAGGACAAGAAAGGGGAGGGGCTGGCCAAGCTCAAACGGGCGCTCAGTATCAATCCGGCGTGTGCCCGGGCCAGTTTGCGCCTCGCTGAGCTCGCCATGGCTGAGGGGCTGTATGAGCAGGCCAGCAAGGAGTTACTGCGGGTGTTCGAGCAGGATATCGACTTTGCCTCCGAGGCAATGCCCAAATTGCTCGAGTGCTATCAGCAGTTGGGTCGCACGCCCGCCTTGATCCCGCTGCTTGAAAAGGCAGTGGAGGATCATGCCGGCGTCAGCGTGACATTGGCCCTTGCCAAGCTGGTTGAAGAGCGTGATGGCCTGAGCCAGGCCCGTTCGCTGGTGCTGCGTCAGCTGCGTCGTCATCCGTCAATGAAAGGTTTTTACCAGCTGGTGGGTTTTCAGCTGGCCAGTGCGGAAGAGGGACCCGCCAAGGAGAGCCTCGAGCTGCTGCAACAGCTGGTCGGCGAGCAGATCAAAATCAAGTCAACCCACAAGTGTCGGCAGTGCGGCTTTGCCACTCACTCGCTGTTCTGGCAGTGCCCGTCTTGTCGCCAGTGGGGTTCCATCAAGCCGATCCGTGGTCTGGACGGTGAATAACAAGCAATAGGATGTGAGATGCAAGATCCCAAAGTACTGGTAGCGCTGGATTATCAGCACGAGGCAGATGCCTTAGCGTTCGTTGAACGTATCTCTCCGGCACTGTGCCGTCTCAAGGTAGGCAAGGAGATGTTTACCCTGTTTGGCCCGCAGTATGTACGCCAGCTGGTGGCCAAGGGATTCGATGTCTTTCTGGATCTGAAGTTTCACGATATTCCCAATACCGTTGCCAAAGCCGTGGCAGCCAGTGCCGAGCTCGGTGTCTGGATGGTCAACGTGCATGCCAGTGGTGGTGAGCGGATGATGCGTGCCGCCAAAGAGGCGTTACTGCCTTATGGTGACAAAGCGCCCCTGCTTATCGGTGTGACCGTGCTGACCAGCATGGAACAGTCCGACATGATCCCCCTTGGTCTGGATGTGAGCCCAGCCGAGCAGGTGATCCGGCTGGCCACCCTGACCAAAACATCCGGTCTGGATGGGGTGGTCTGCTCTGCCAACGAGGCCCATGAGCTGAAAGCCTTGCTGGGCGCCGATTTCAAACTGGTGACCCCGGGTATTCGCCCGACCGGTTCAGCGGTGGGGGATCAGCGCCGGGTGATGACACCCAAAGCGGCGGTCGAGGCGGGAGCCGATTATCTGGTTATCGGTCGCCCCATTACGCAGGCTGCCGATCCGGCCGCCATGCTGGCCAGCATCAATGCCGAGCTGGTTGGTGCGTAACAGGCTCACTCAGTGATACACGGTGCAGGCCGAGCAACAGGCCTGCACCGGCCCCGATAAGATGAGAGCCGATGTGTACCCTGGCATTGATCAGGGTGGATATCGGGCTCTCTCCTGCGTTGTAGAAGTCCATCGCCAGCTTGAGCCCCATCCCTGCCAACAGTAGCCAGCCCGACGTGCGGCGTCCGTGGCGGATATCCTGCATTGCCCCCCAGACAAACAGACCATGCAGCGAGCCGGATAGTCCCATGTACCACTGGGTCTGCGGGCACCACCACCAGATCCCCAAGCCCACTGCCAGCCAGAGCAGCAACATCAGCAGCGGCAGGCGAGCCCCACCCAGATAGTCGCGAAACAGGCTATAGAGGATGGCGAGGCCCCCCAGATTGAGCAGCAGGTGCCACAGATTGGTATGAGCCAGATTGCCTGTTATGATCCGCCACCCTTCGCCCCCGGCGATCAAGGGCCGATCGAAGGAGAGCTGAAGATTGGGTACGGTAAAGAAGAGTAGCAAGCTGGTGAGAGAGAGCGTGATAACCCAGAGAAATCCAGATTTGTCTGACAACATGAAACAGTCCAACGACAAGAACAGTCGATACTGTACACGTTGCACCCGAGCCCTCAAAGCCTGCCTGTGCGATTATATTGTGCCGGTTGACAATCACACGCCCCTCTATATCTTGCAGCACCCCAACGAGGTGGCACATCCCAAGGGGACTGCGGCGCTGCTGGCAGCCTCTTTGCAACAGTGCGAGATCCATGTGGGTGAGGACTTTTCCCGCGATGAGTGGCTTGATGGGTTGCTTGCAGATCCTTCCCGTCGCTGCTATCTACTCTGGCCGGATGAGGATGCCATTTCGCTGACCGATCTTCGCCAACAGCTGGAGAGTGAACCCTCTGGCAAAACGTCCATCGCCTTTATCTTGCTTGACGGCACCTGGCGTAAAGCCTATCGCATGTTGCAGAGCAACCCGACACTGGCCCGCTTGCCCCGCATCGGCATTGGTGCCATTGCCGGTCAATATGCCATTCGCAAGAAACCCTTTCCCGATGCCCTCTCTACCATAGAGGCGGGCTATCACCTTTTGTCCCGATGGGAGGGGAGGCTGGAGCGCTATGCGCCCTTGCTGACCCTGTTCAATCGGTTGAATACCCAGTGGCAGGACTTTGCCGAAGGCCGCCGCGCGTGACAATTCAAGGAGTTATCAAGATGAAAAAAGCAGTCGTGGTTTTCAGCGGCGGTCAGGACAGCACTACTTGTCTGGTGCAGGCATTAGCCCGGTATGATGAAGTGCACGCCATCACCTTCGACTATGGCCAGCGCCATCGGGAAGAGATCGACATCGCGCGTCGTCTGGGCAGTGCACTGGGGATTGCCGCCCACAAGGTGATGGATGTAACGCTGCTCAATGAGCTGGCGGTCTCTGCCCTGACCCGTGACGACATTCC
Organism: Aeromonas sp. 600774; assembly: GCF_049175075.1. Taxonomy (NCBI): domain Bacteria; kingdom Pseudomonadati; phylum Pseudomonadota; class Gammaproteobacteria; order Aeromonadales; family Aeromonadaceae; genus Aeromonas; species Aeromonas sp. 600774. The sequence continues at coordinate 184,432 of NZ_JAAKUJ010000005.1, read as the reverse complement.
TGTCAGCTGCGCGCTGCAGGATAACGGGCTGCCCAACACCTTCGTGCCGGGCCGCAATATCCTGTTCCTGACGCTTGCCTCCATCTATGCCTATCAGGTGGGTGCCAAAGCGGTGATCACCGGTGTCTGCGAGACCGATTTCTCCGGCTATCCCGATTGCCGTGACGAGTTCGTCAAGGCCCTCAATCAGGCGGTGTCGCTCGGGCTGGATCGCGGCATCCGTTTTGAAACTCCCTTGATGTGGCTCGACAAGGCTGAAACCTGGGCGCTGGCGGATCACTATGGTCACCTCGACACGGTACGCCAGCAGACTCTGACCTGCTACAACGGCATTGCCGGTGACGGTTGCGGCACGTGTCCTGCGTGTGAACTGCGCAGTCGCGGCCTGAACAACTATCTGGCCGACAAGGCGGGCATCATGGCCAGACTGTTTGAGAAAACCGGGCTGGGCGAGAAAAGCGCAGAGTGAGCCTGCGTCTTGCCGTGGCTTGGGGTATAATCCGCGACTTTTGCAACAAGCCGTGATCGAGATGCACTACCCAATCAACGAGATTTTCCAGACCATCCAGGGGGAGGGCATCTTTACCGGCCTGCCCGCCATCTTTGTTCGCCTGCAGGGTTGCCCGGTGGGCTGCCCCTGGTGCGATACCCGTCATACCTGGGTTGTTGATCCGGCTCGTGAAGTGGGTAAGGAGGCGGTACTTGATCGTTCCAACGAATCCGATTGCTGGAGCCAACTCAGCACCGCGCAGATTATCAAGAGCTTTGCCGATCTGGGTTATCAGGCTCGCCATGTGGTGATCACCGGTGGCGAGCCCTGCCTCTACGATCTGTACGAACTCTCGTCAGCCCTGCTGGCGGCGGGTTATCAGGTGCAGATTGAAACCAGTGGCACCAGCGAGATCAAGACCCATGAGCAGACTTGGGTGACCGTCTCCCCCAAAATCGGCATGAAAGGAGGGCTGCCTGTACTGGTTTCTGCGTTGGAGCGGGCCAACGAGATCAAGCATCCGGTGGCGACCGAGCACCATATTGAAGAGCTGGATGCGCTGCTCGCGACCGCAACTCTGCGCCCGGACGTGGTCATTGCCTTGCAGCCGATCAGCCAGAAACCACGGGCCACTCAATTGGCGATGGATACCTGTATCGCGCGTAACTGGCGACTCTCAATCCAGACTCATAAATATCTGGATATCGATTAATATGGATTGGCTATCCGACGAACAGGTACTGCTGACCCTGACCAACAAGATGCCTTACGGTAAATATCAGGGGCGGCGTATCATAGATATTCCCGAGCCCTATCTGGTGTGGATGGCGCGCAGCGGTTTTCCGGCGGGCAAATTGGGCCAGACACTGGCGCTGGCTTACGAAATCAAACTCAATGGGCTCGAGTCCATGATTATTCCCATTATTAACAGGATGTCGGTATGAGAATATATACGAGGCAGGGCGACAAAGGCATGACCCGGCTGGCCGATGGTATCCCATTGCCCAAGGATCATTTGCGGGTCGAGACCTACGGTTATATCGATGAGCTCAACTCCCATATTGGCTTGCTAATTTGTGACATCCCGTCGCAAGAGGTCGGCTTATTGGCTGATTTACAGCTGTTGCAACAAGAGTTGTTTGATCTGGGGGGGGAGTTGGCATTCTCCAGCGATGCCCAGAATGAAGCAATTTGGCAAGTTAATGCCGCCTGGACCACTCGCCTTGAACAGCAGATAGATCGTTATAGCGAGTCATTGCCACCGCTGCGCCAATTTATATTGCCGGGTGGTTCCCGTGCCGCGGCGCAAGCGCATGTGGTGCGTACTCTGGTGCGTCATTGCGAGCGCTTGCTGCTGACATTGAGCCGGGAAGAGCGTGTCAATCCCGAGGTCCTGCCCTATCTGAACCGGATGAGTGACTGGTTCTTTACCGTTGCCCGCTATCTCATCTGCATGGCAGGGGGGCGTGAAGTGCTGTGGGTCAAGGCTGCAGATCGACCGCAATCGGCTATCTGACATTTCACATTTAAGCGCTAATAAAAAACCTCGCCTTGGCGAGGTTTTTTATTAGCAACGAGATTGAGATCAGATAGCAAAGTCTTCCAGTGATTTGCCTGCTGCCACTGCGCTGGCAATAGCCGAAGGCATACGGCCTTGGCCCGTCCAGGTTTTCTCTACGCCATTATCCTGATAGCGGTATTTGGCTGGCCGTGGTGCTCGCTTTGTTTTTTCGGTCTTGCCAGATGTTGTTGCAACGGCATTGACCAGCTCGGCTGGGTCTATGCCGGCAGCTTTCAGCATTTCGCTATATTCGTTGATTTTTCGCTGATGTTCTTCGCGAGCTTGACGGGCGGCAGCTTCGTCTTGCTGGCGCTCGGCTACGATAGTGGAGAATTTATCCAGCGCCTCTTCCAGTTGTTCCAGAGAAAGTTCGCGGCAGGTAGCACGCAGACTGCGGATATTAAGCAGTACCTTTAAAAATTCATTCATAGGAGTTACCACGTCGAGTCAGAGAAAAATATTATGTTCCAGCTGATTCTTGCTTGGTGATTTAAATAAGTCAAGCCGGGTTAAATATAATATCCGTGGGGAACATCAATACAGAGATTTAATATGGCCAGCAATAGGCTTGGTGATTGGATGCCAATGAAGCCGCAGTAGGTGAAAATAGCGTCAAAGCTGGCGTTGTTGCATCATTTGACTACCATTTTACGACCTTGGTCTGTTTATCATGACTATTTAATCAAAAAACTTGCTATAAGCTACCATCTCGATAAAATGTGCATCGAATACCTTTAAGTAGAGGCGCGCTGCCTATGAGTATTTGTGCGGAGGGTGATGCCTGTGATGCACAAGGAAAGGAGTCAGCGCCGAAGTGGCCAGGCCATCATACCGGGCTGCTGGTTCTGCATCTAATAGGTGCAGGACTGCCATAGTCATCCACTATGGAGCGCTACCTGAAGGGGCTGAGGAGTATAACCTCCCCATAGGTTTTGTTTCTTTAGATCCTCTCGGTAGATCTCCACCTGTAATCTTTAGGTGCAAAGAGATCATGGACATTAGTCATTTCGCCGACTCCGGTTGGTCCGTTCTTCCCCCCCTGTTGGCTGTCGCGCTGGCGATCCTGACCCGCCGCGTACTGTTGTCCCTTGGTGTGGGCATCGTCACCGGCAGTTTGCTGCTCAATCAGTTTTCGCCCCTCGAATCCCTGCATTACATGTTGAATACCGTGCTCAAGATCTTCTGGGTCGATGGTGCGCTCAATCGTGACAACGTCAACATGATCCTGTTTATGCTGCTGCTGGGCGGCCTCATCAGTCTGATGAGCGTCTCCGGGGCGACCCGTGCCTTTGCCGAGTGGGCCGAGCGTCGTGCCAAGACCCGCAAGGGCGCCAAAGCCCTGACTGGCATGATGGTGTTTGCCTTCTTTATCGATGACTTCTTCCACAGCCTGTCGGTGGGGGCAATCTGCCGTCCGGTCACCGACCGCTTCCAGATCTCCCGTGCCAAACTGGCCTATCTGCTGGACTCCACCGCGGCGCCGGTCTGCGTGCTGATGCCCATCTCCTCTTGGGGCGCCTATATCATCGCCCTGGTGGGCGGCATCATGGCGGCCCACGGTCTGACCGAACAGAGCCCCATCGCGGCATTTGTCGAGATGATCCCGATGAACCTCTACGCCGTCTTCACCCTGATCATGGTGCTGGTGGTGATTGCATTCCAACTCGATATCGGCCCGATGCGTCAACACGAAGCGTGGGCGCTGGAAGGCAAGCTGTGGGATGAGTCCAAGGGCCGCCCCATCGGTCTGGATATGGAGAGCCCGGAGGAGAGCAACGGCGGCATGATCGACATGGTACTGCCGATCCTGACCCTGACCGCCGCCACCATCTATTTCATGATCGATTCCGGTGCTGCGGTGCTGAGCGAGAAAGGGCTGCCGTTCAGCGTGCTCGGTTCGTTCGAAAATACCAACGTCGGCTCTTCGCTGGTCTACGGTGCCCTGTGCAGTCTGGTGGTCTCCATCGGTCTGGCGATGCGCCTGAAGCTGGGTGCCAAGAACTGGATCAAGGCCGCTCCGCAAGGCGTCATGGCCATGCTGCCAGCCATCAACATCCTGCTGTTTGCCTGGACTATCGGTGCCGTGGTGCGCGACGTTGAGACCGGCAAGTACCTGGCTTCGCTGGCTAACGGTAACCTGCCGATCGAAGTGCTACCTGCCGTGGTCTTTATCCTCTCCTGTGCCATGGCGTTTGCTACCGGTACCAGCTGGGGTACCTTCGGCATCATGCTGCCGCTGGCCGGCGACATGGCTGCCGCCAGCGACATCAGCCTGATGCTGCCGATGCTGGCGGCGGTACTGGCTGGCTCGGTGTTCGGGGATCACAGCTCACCCATCTCCAGCACCAGCATCCTCTCTGCCACCGGTGCCGGTTGCCATCACATCGATCACGTGATGACCCAGCTGCCCTATGCACTGGCCATCGCCTTCGGTGCGGCCATCGGTTACCTGGCAATGGGCTTGATGCACTCCAGCCTGGCCGGTTTCAGCGTCAGCGCCCTCTGGTTCGTGCTCTTTACCAGCTATCACCTGAAAAAGGCCAAAGCGCGGCCAGAGCTGGCCACCGCGTAACATTTATAGAGCAAGGGGCCCGCGGGCCCCTTGGTTTTGTCAGGGGCTTTGGTTAGCATGCGCCCCATAAATTCAGTTTCGGAACAGTATCATGGCTTCACTGCACTACAAATTTGCCACCATGAATTCAGGCAAATCCACCCAGCTCATTCAGGCGCACTTCAACTATCTGGAGCGGGGCATGCATCCTCTGGCGATGACGCCAGCCATCGATGACCGTTTCGGGGTCGGGGTGATCAGTGCCCGGGTTGGCCTTGAACTGAAGGTTGACGTGTTCAGCGACAGCTGCGATCTGTTTGAAATGGTGAAAGAGCGCCATGCGAAGAAACATATCGATGTTTTCATCGTGGACGAGGCCCAGTTCCTGACCCGTGAGCAGGTCTACCAGCTGGCCCGCATCGTCGATGAGCAGGATATTCCGGTGATGGCCTATGGCCTCAAGACCGATTTTCGCGGCGAGCTGTTCCCCGGTTCCTACCATCTGCTCTGTCTTGCCGACAAGTTTGAAGAGCTGAAGAGCATCTGCTGGTGTGGCAACAAGGCTCACATGAACTCCCGGGTCAATGAAGCGGGGCAGGTGATGCGTGATGGCGAACAGGTGGAGATCGGCGGCAACGATCGCTATGTGTCGCTCTGTCGCAAACACTATCTCGAAGGTCGGGCCTACAAGTAATTCGGCTGCGATATTTGAATCGTCGAGAAGGGCGCCAATCTGGCGCCCTTTTTATATTCCCCAACTTCTATCGCTGTGGTTCAGTCGATCTCGATATCCACCGGCGCAATGATGGGGTCGGCCACCGGCAGGCGTTGAAACAGCTGGCGAAAATGGTGCTGTACCCGGCCTATATCGACCAGTGACATGCCGGAGGCAAAGCCGAACCAGACATAGAGGCCGGTGAGATCGCGAAACATCGGCGGCAAATAGCGGGGAGCGGCGATCAGCCCCTCCAGATAGTGCTGATAGAGCACCGGAATGTCATCCAGTGTCACCTTGCCGACAAACAGCATCGGCAGGATCTCGGGCACCCCTTCCAGCACGGCGCTGCGGATGAAGTTGACCGTCTCCACATAGCCACGCACGTAGGAGAGATCCTTAGTAAAGCAGGCACCGCCGCCCACCATGCCGCCACGAAAGACCCGCTGGGTGATCTTGTAGGCGTCGTGCTCGCTGGTGCCCTGCTGCACGAAATGCTGAAACACCTCGATAAAATCGGCGCCGCGCTCGGCCATGTCGATGGCCATCACCCGATCGGAGATGCGCTTGGCCCGATCCGGAAAGGAGCTGAAGGTGAGGGTCTCTATCAGGACAGCCAGCCCCTCCTGACAGGCGGTGATCCGCGGTGAACCTGCGCTCAGCCAGGTGGCATAGGGCTGCTGGCGACCGTTGAGGGTGGTGCCGACATGGACCCAGCCCTCGTGTACCTCCAGCACCTGCAAGTCCAGCTCGGAGAAACGGGCGTGGGAGTTGAGCTTGATGTAGTCGCCACCGGCAGCGGCATCGGAGACGATGCCATCGCTCAGCTTCACCTGCACAGTGCCGTCACTGAAGTAGCTCGACAGCTTGCCCTGCAGTTTGGCGACCGCGGCTTCTCCTTCGAACTCCTTGGGGTAGGGGCGCACCAGATGGCGCGCGCCGGGCAGGGAGAAGATATCGCACAGGCGGGCGCCCAGCTCCTTGAGGGTCTTGCGATCCCCACGCAGGTGATCGCTGGCAGAGCCATAAAGCAGCTGGCTGTAACGCTGAAAATCGGGTTGGCCGCGCTGGCGCAGCATCTCGATCACCACCATGTACTGATCGACCGTCTCTTGCAGGATCCGGCCAAGATCGTCCTGTGGCCCCAGCTTTCTGCGGATCCGGTCCCGCAGCTCCTTGAGCTCCAGATACTTGTTGCGCGGATCGAAGCCGAGGGGGAGGGCATCATAGAAGTGCCTGTCGATAGCGGGCAGCTCCCTGCCACCGCTTGCCAGAAAGCGATCCTGCAGATGGCGTGGCCATTTGATGGCATCCAGAATGCGGATGGGTTTTTGCAGGGTGAGCAGCTCATCCGAGAGTGATTTCAGATGAAGGCGATACTTTTCTTGGATAGTCATGGGGCCCCCTGTGGGGCAAGCGTCGTCGTGGATTTGGCTGAGTATATGCATAGCGCTTGCCAAAAAGAAGCGAGCCGCAGGGTTATCGGGTTGGCGTGCTTTTTGTTGATAGCAAATTGGTTTAGACTGCGCCCCTTGATCCCAATCTTGTCGTGGAAATGATGAATATCCCCAGCTCCGAAATGATAATGCGTTGGTTGCAACAGGCTCGTATCGAGCACTATGTCTGCGACCAGTGTCACGGTATCCACATTGTCTCTTTGCAGTCGGTCGATGGTATTCAGGAGAGCCGGATCTTCGTGGAAGAGGAAGGCCTGCTGTTCTCCTCCGAGCTGGAAGTGCGCCCCTCCGCAATGCTGCCGCTGGTTGCCGAACTGGGCCGACTCAATATGCAGTACCCCTCCCTCAAGGTGTTCCTCGATATCATCGATGACAACCTGCCGCGGCTGGTGGTCGGCCACACCGTCTTTACCAAGGCCGGACTCAGCGTCGAGCAGTTCCTGCTGTTCGTGCAAAGCACCATCGCCGCCACCCACGAATTGGTTGCCGAATGCGAACGTTCCGGCTTCCTCAACCTGCCGGAAATTCAGGTTGCACCGGAATCTGTGCATTAAGTGTTCGAACGGTTCGCCAGGTGAAAAAAGCCGTTGACGCGGGCGGGGCTTTCCCCTAAATTACGCCCCGTTCCAGCGCAACAGCGTAGCGAACACCGTGTTGGCTGAACACGTTAAACCACAGACCAAAATTTGGTGAGGTGTCCGAGTGGCTGAAGGAGCACGCCTGGAAAGTGTGTATACGGCAACGTATCGAGGGTTCGAATCCCTCCCTCACCGCCACATTGCAAAGCCCTGATGGAAACATCAGGGCTTTTTGCTTTCTGGCGCAATCCCCGCGTGGTTGCTGGCATAGGAATGCAAATCCTCATTGTTGATAGCCCAGCATCTGGCTGAACCTCTTGGGCAATCGTAGTGAAAAGCCTCGGTGACTTTGACGCCACGGCCAACCCATTGGTCGATCCTTTTAAAGTTTCCGCCCAATTCAGTAAAAGGGCCTCTCGCAAGAGAGGCCCTGCTCGGTACTTGAAAGGCATTCCGTGGTGATACGGGTTAATGCTCCACAGTCAGCGGATCCGGGGGCAGGTTCAGATGCTTGGTGATGGCCTGATAGAGCTGGGGGTAGTTATCGTCAAAATGGTGTCCTCCCGGCAGGGTGACGGTGGTGACGTTGGGTTGGTTGAGACGGGGGCAGAGGCGGTCGCCGTTATCGTCATCGGCTCCTTGCAGGCAGAGCATCGGCAGGTCGCGGATGGTTTTCACCTGCGGTTCGGTCGGGTAGCTGCGCACCTTGTGGGTCAGCATATCGCTGACGTGGATCTCGAAGTCCGAGCTGGTGGAGGGGGAGAGCATCACGGCCCCGACCAGCCCCTGACGATAGTGCTCCGGCAACCGGTTGATGACGAAGGGGACAATTTCGGCACCAAACGAGAAGCCTACCAGCAGCCAGTGAGGGCGCTGCCAGCGAGTCTGGTAATCATTGAGGATCCGCTCCAGATCGGCGGTCACCTGCTCCGGGGTTTTCTTCTTCCAGTAGTAGGTGAGGGAGCTCCAGCCCACGACCGGCATGCCGTGCAGCTGAAACTGGGCGCTCAACCCCTTGTCGAGGGCTGCCCAGCCACCATCGCCGCTGAGAAAGATCACCATGGGGGCGTCGGATGGCTGCTTGACCGGCAGCTCAATCAGGCTCAGGTCATCCTTGACCGGGGCGGCGTGCGCCGCAAAAGATGAAACGGGCAGTACGAGACTGAGTAACAGCAATATCAGGGATCTCATTGGCCATCCTCCTATTTCTTGATCAGCCCTAGCGGGCCGCGGCTAATCAGGGTGATCAGGTGAGTCAGGGTTCTGGGCAGTACCAGCTTGCTGCTGCAGAGCAGGTAGCGGGGTTCCCAGCGGGGCGAAAATTTCTCCTTGTAGCGTCTGAGCCCCTGAAAGTTGTAAAAACGGCTGCCACGCACAAACAGGGTATTGCCAAGGCGGGCCCAGTAGCTGTTGAGCGGGTGATCGTTGAAGCCGGACATGGGGGCCATCCCCAGATTGAAGCTGGCGTACCCTTGCGCCTTACCCCACAGCAGCAGCTCGACAAAGAGAAAATCCATGATGGGGGCGGTGCCGGTATCCAGGCTGTAGCGCATCAGATCGATGGAGAGCATCTCCTTGTTATCGCTCACCCAGAGGTTGGCAAAGCCGACAATCTGCCCCTCGTGCCATACCAGCGCAGCCGGGCTCAAGGTCAGGTAGTCAGGCTCGAAGCGGCCGACCGAGAAGCCCTTCTCCTTGCCCATCTTGCTCTGCAGCCAGGTATCTGAGACGGTCTGCAATCTGGGCAGCAGGGGGGCCACGGCACCTGCCTCGACTACCTCGAAGGTCAACCCTTCCCGCTTGCCCTTGGCGTGGCTCTGGCGCAGGCCGCGCAGGCGGCTGCCCGCCAGATCGAAGGTAGCCAGATCGACCATCGCCTCTTCACCAAGCTTGAAGGGGATCAGCCCCAGCTCCAGATAGAGCGGCAGATAGCGGGCCGAGACCTGATAAAAGACCGGATTGGCGTCGTGTTCATCGCATCGCTCGCGAAATTGCCAGAGCAGCTCTTCGATCTGCTCGGGGCGACCGACCGGATCCCCCATCACAATCCAGCTGTTGCCCTCGATGCCATACATCAGGAAGGCGTCACCGGCGGGGTGGAACAGCAGGGACTTGTCCTGCAACTGGGCCAGATAGCCGTGGATCCCCCCTTCGCGCACCACCAGCTCGTGAGCGCGCGCCAGCGTCTCCTTGTCCGGCTTTTCGCCGACCATGCGCAGCGGCGCAAGCAGCTGGGCAACCCCGGCAACGGCCAGCACGGCCACCACGCTCCCCATGGCGCGCAGGCCGCGGGCCGCCCCACCGTGGGGCGAGAAGTGGAACCAGAGGGCGTGGTCATACTCCACCTGACGATAGGAGAAGAGCAGCAGCCACAGCGCCCCCAGCAGCACGGCGCCGACCGAAATGAGCCAGCTCGGGGTGTACTGGGGATAGAGCAGCGACCCCTTGCGATAGAAGAGGGCGCGGCAGGGGGTCATGATGAGCAGTAAGCTGCCGAGCAGCAGGGCTGACTCCCAGTCTCCACCCTTGAGCAGGGAGAAGGCGATACCCAGAGCCAGCAGCAGCTGGGTGGTGCGAAACGCGGCGTCGTGACGGCGATAGAGGCTGCGAGCCAGCAGGATCAGGAGGATACCGCTCACGCTGCCGAGCACGTGGGAGAGCTCCAGCAGATGGAGCGGCAACACCTGCAGCCAGACTTCAATGTGGCTGCGCATGGTCGGGATCATCCCCGAGCAGAGCAGCAGGCTACCGGCGGCGAAGGTTCCCATGCTGATAAGGGCGGGCAGAAATTCGCGTACTGCGCTCATCAGCCCCTGTAGCCGCTGCCAGCGCGCTTTTTGTTGCAGCATCTCCTGACTCGCAAAGAGCAGCAGGGCACAGAGAAAGGGAAGCAGATAATAGATGCAGCGGTAGAGCAGCAGCGAGGCGAGCAGCTTGTCGGCTGGCAGGTAGTGAGCCAGCAGCAGGCTCATGCTCGCTTCGAACACGCCGATCCCACCCGGCACGTGGGCCAGTACCCCGAGGAAGCTTGCCAGCACGAAGGCACTGAGCAGCACAGGGTAGGGGACGCTATCTGCGGGTAACAGCACGAACAGTACGGCGGCGGCGGCCATCCAGTCAGCCAGCGCGACCAACAGCTGCAACAGACGAACCTTGACGCCGGGCAGGATCAGGCTGTGTTCGCGCCAGGAGAGACGTGGGGCGGGCCAGCAGAGGTAGCAGGCCACTAACAGCAGAGCCATGACGCCCGCCAGCCTGAGCAGAGTATCTGCCCATTGCGGCCAGTCAGGCAGCAACTGTGATACATCGCAGGTCAGTAGGGCGCCACCTCCCCACGCCAGCAGGCCGAGGAAAAAGGTGATGGAGCAGAACAGCACCACGCGGGCCACTTCTCCGGTGGTGAGCCCCAGTGCGGAGTAGAGGCGATAGCGTACCGAGGTGCCGGTCAGCAGGGCAAATCCCAGGGTGTTGGAGAAGGTGTAGGCGATAAAGGAGGTGATGCTGACCTGTTGCCAGGGAAGGCGCTTGCCCAGCGCATGGAGCGCCAGCATGTCATAGCTGCAGAGGCAACCATAACTGAGCAGGGTCAGCAACAGGGCGCCTGCCAGTCTCTGTAGGGGTTGGGACCAGATGGCCGCACGAATATCGTGCCAGTGCCATGCCTGAGTCAGGTGATACAGCACGGTCAGTGCGGTGCCGAGCAGCAGCAAGCTGCACAAGGGGCCTAGCCATTTAAGCAGATGACGCCACATGCCATGTTCCTGTGGTCATTGACCGTTTCCCGCAAAGGGGGAGCCGGGTCGTGGATCCGGTTTGGACGAGGGAGGCGCTCGTCAGGAAAATTTCGGGAAGAGATGGAAAGGGAGGCGTCAGCCTCCCTTGGTGCTATCAAGTGACCAGCTGGATCACTTGGTTTTCGGCGCGACTTTGACGGCAGGGGTCTTGGCGTGGGTGGCTTTATGGTGTTTTTTCACCACCTTGGTCTGGGTCGCCTGCGGTGTGGCTGTCTTGGTCGGGGTGGCCGCCATGGTGAAACCGGAAGTGAGGGCGAAAACGGCTGCCAGGGTCAGAGGAATGATCTTTTTCATGTTCAATTTCCTTATTCGGTTTGATGTTATGGAGCGTTCTCCATGACAGTCATCCTATGACGGTTGCGGCGACCCTTCAGTGAGCACTTGGTGACGGTTTGTATCCAAATGTACAGGCAGGGTGAGGCAGAAGCGGGCGCCGTGGTCACTGGCCAGCAACGCCACATCCCCCCCGTGATGACGGGCAATGCTGCGCACGATTGCCAGTCCCAACCCGGTGCCGCCGGTGCGACGATCCCGGCTCTGATCAAGGCGCACGAATGGTTCGAAGATCTGGGGCGCCAGCGCCGGATTGATCCCCGGTCCATCGTCGCTCACCTCCAGCAGATAGTTCTCCTGCAGCCGCGAGATGGAGAGGGTAACCTCGCTCTCGGCGTAGCGCAGGGCATTGCCGATGAGGTTCTCCACCGCGCGCGTCAGCAGACGCTGATCGCCGCACCAGGGCATGTGACGTGGCGGCAGATCGAGGGTGAGCTTCTTTTCGGGGGCCAGCGCTTGCCAGTCGCCGAGATGCGCTTGTGCCCAGTTGCTGAGCTCCAGCTCGTCGCGCTGCAACGGCAGTTCGGGTCTATCCAGCTTGGCGTAGGTGAGCATCTCTTCGATCAGGGCGTCCAGCGCTCCCAGATCTCGCTCCAGCGCCTGCTGCTCCTGCTCGGCCGGGGCAGGATCGAGCATGGCAAGCCGATAGCGCAACCGGACCAGCGGGGTGCGCAACTCGTGGGCGATGGCATCGGTCAGTTGCTTGCGGCTGGCAATCATGGCCTGCAATTGGGTCGCCATTTGATCGAAGGTGTGTCCCACCCGGGCCAGACTGCTGCCCGGTGGCAGATTGGTTCGGCAGGAGAGATCCCCATCGCCTACGCGACGTGCGGTTTGCTCCAACTGTTGCAAGCCGCGCCAGTGGGGACGCAGCCACAGAAGGATGGGCAGGCCGAGAGAGAGGCCGATCACCAGCAGCAGCCCCACATCGACCCAGTGCAGCTCGTGCAGGTAGGAGAGGTAGGGTACAGGGCCGACAATCAGCACCCGGTCGGTATCGGGGATGCGCTGCAGGAAGGTGTCATCTTCCTCGACGATGACAATGTTGCCAGCAGCCAGAAAGGCCTGATCCTCGCTGGCCAAGGGCTGGCGCACCAGCTCGCCGATCTTGAGGGGGAGGGTAAACTGACTGCTCTGCTCGGCCAGTCGATCGGGCCAGCGCTCTGGCGGGGTTCTTGCCAACTCGCCGGTTAACAGGCCAAGAGAGCCCTGCATCATGCGTTCGAGATAGCGATCACCCGCCCGTTCGGCGGTCACCTGATAGACCACGCCAACCAGCAGGACGGCCAGGGTGAAGCAGCCGATCAGCAACAGATAGAATTGGATAAAGAGACGGCGCATGGCGGTGCTCCCGAAAGAGGGTTATTCCCAGGCGTGGGGGACGAAGAGGTAGCCTTTCTGGCGCACCGTCTTGATCCGGGTCGGGTTGTCGGGGTTATCACCCAGTTTGCGGCGCAGGCGGGAGATGGCCACATCCATGCTGCGATCTTGACCGTCGTACTCCCGGCCGCGCAAGCTGCGAAAGAGGGCTTCCCGACTCAAGATTTGGCCCGCGTGGCAGGCGAGCTCCCACAGCAGATCAAAGTCGGCGGTCGAGAGGGCAATGCTCTCGCCATCGAGCCGCACATCTCGTCCCGGACCATCCACCCGCAGCCGACCAAATTGCAGCTGCTGGGGAACGCTGCTGGTGGCTGCCGGTTGGGTTGGTGTTTGCTGGTGCTGGCGAAATTGCACCCGAAGTCGGGCCAGCAGCACCGGCGGTGGTGTCGTTTTGAGGATGTAGTCGTTGGCGCCCAGCTCCAGACTCAGGATCTGGTTCATGTCGCTATCCAGCGAGGTGAGCATTACGATGGGGCCGTCGAAGCGTGGCCGAAGATTCCGACAGAGGGACATGCCATCTTGCCCCGGCAACATGATATCGAGCAGCACCAGATCGGGCTGTTCGGCCTCGATCCGGGCCAGCGCCATGTCCCCTCTGGGCTCAAGGATCACGTCCATATCGTGGCGGCCGAGCCAGCTGCTGATGAGCTGGCCAATCTCGGGATCATCTTCGACAAAAAGAATGCGTTGCATAGAAAAGCTCCAACGGGAAGCAGGAGAGAGGAAGAGCGATCAGCATATCAATGGCGCTTGGGAAATACAGAAAAAGAACCGGGCAGGCTGGTGCGTGGGGGAGTGTGGCTGTGTGTATCGATGGGGAGGCGCGAATCGTGACAAATGGGCATAGCCGCGTTTATCGGTCTGGAGGATGGCCTTGTAGACAAGGCATGGCACAGCCGAGCGCAAAACAAAAAACCGGCCAAGGCCGGTTTTTCGCGGAGCAGACCAGAATGTCACTGCACCAAGTCGATGGACATCACCTTGCGGCGATTATCGACAGAATAATGGGGTGGCTGATGGGGCTCGAACCCACGACAACCGGAATCACAATCCGGGACTCTACCAACTGAGCTACAGCCACCACTGAAATTTTCATCAACACTCGCCAATCCAGAAGAATAAGGAGAGCATCAATGGCGCGCCCTGCAGGATTCGAACCTGCGACCCACGGCTTAGAAGGCCGTTGCTCTATCCAACTGAGCTAAGGGCGCTTTGTATCAACACGTCTTGACGACAAGTTGATGAACATGGTCGGTGATAAAGGATTCGAACCTTTGACCCTCTGGTCCCAAACCAGATGCGCTACCGGGCTGCGCTAATCACCGAAAATCCCTGACCAGCATATCGACATGAGTCGTACTGGGCAACGGGCGGGCATCATAGCCAAGCGTAAGGGCCAGCGTCAACGACTTTTTCCCCCAGTAAATTCAAGTGCCTACTTATTGCCCGCTACAGGTATGGCGTGCGTCTGCCGCTAACATCCCGGCTAAAAAAATGCGACAATGCGCGGCAGTTGAACACATGGTGAGTGGAGAACGATGTCTGCCAAAATCATAGATGGAAAACAGGTTGCGCAAACGATTCGCAGCCAGGTCGCGGCGCAAGTCCAACAGCGGTTGGCGGCAGGGAAACGGGCTCCAGGGCTGGCAGTCATTCTGGTGGGGGCGGATCCCGCCTCTCAGGTTTATGTCGGCAGCAAACGTCGGGCGTGCGAGGAGGTGGGTTTTCTCTCCCGCTCCTATGATCTGAGTGCAACCGCCAGTCAGGAAGAGCTGCTGGCGCTGATCGACCAGTTGAATGCGGATAGCCACGTAGATGGCATTCTGGTTCAGCTGCCGTTGCCGGATCACTTTGATACCACTCAGGTGTTGGAGCGGATCCAGCCTGACAAGGATGTAGATGGATTCCACCCGTATAACGTCGGCCGTCTGGCCCAACGTATTCCGGCGCTGCGCCCCTGCACTCCGAAAGGGATCATGACGCTGATCGAGACCACCGGCGTGAAGACGCACGGTCTGCATGCTGTCGTGGTGGGAGCGTCCAACATAGTGGGGCGTCCCATGACCCTCGAATTGTTGCTGGCGGGCTGCACAACCACGACCTGCCATCGTTTTACGCGGGATCTGGAAGAGCAGGTACGCCGTGCCGATCTGTTGGTTGTTGCGGTTGGCAAGCCCAACTTCATTCCTGGGGAGTGGATCAAACCGGGGGCACTGGTGATCGATGTGGGCATCAACCGTCTGGCTGATGGCTCGCTGGTCGGGGATGTAGAGTTTGAGACGGCGCGCAGCCATGCCGCCTTCATTACCCCGGTACCCGGTGGCGTGGGCCCGATGACGGTCGCCAGCCTGATGGAAAATACCCTGATCGCCTGTAGTGAATATCACGACTGATCATGGCTGGTGATAACCCTGTGATCCCGTGAGGAGGCAGGATTCGCCAGAAATCTGACAATAAAAAACCGGTTGCTCAGAGAGGAACCGGTTTTTTATTTATCCAACGGGCGTTATTTACATATTTTGTGCTTCGTTTGGCACAATCACAGAGGCGTGATTTCCTTTCGGCCCCTGTTGCAGTTCAAAATTGACAGCCTGACCCGCTTTCAGGGTCTTGTAGCCCTCCATTTGAATCGTGGAGTAGTGAGCGAAGATATCCTCACCGCCCCCTTCCGGACAGATAAACCCAAATCCTTTTGCGTTGTTAAACCACTTAACTGTGCCGGTTGCCATACTTCTACATCCTTTTATTGATTACCCAGAAGTCGTTGAGTAACCTGCGCCAGCCCTTTATAACTAGGGACATGGGCCCATAGCAGACGGGCACAGATTAGCAAGTAACCAATCTAGTCTAACTTTTGAGCGAGTCAAGAAGTTGTTAACAGCTGATGTGATCTGGTTAACAAGTCTATTGACAACCTTGTGTTAGACGGTAGTAATCTAGAGGTACCGAAGCGCGATTATGAGCAAGCAGAAAGAACTCTTTGCTAATGAAGAGATTGCAGAAGCAGAGAAAACAAAGCTGCAGCCGCCACCCATGTATAAGGTTGTGTTGAACAACGATGACTACACGCCCATGGAGTTTGTGGTGGAGGTGCTGCAAAAGTTCTTTGGTATGGATTTGGACAAGGCGACTCAGGTCATGCTGAGTGTGCATTATAGTGGTAAGGGTGTCTGCGGCATGTTTACCGCAGAGATCGCCGAAACCAAGGTTGTCCAAGTCAACACCTATGCACGTAACAACGAACATCCACTGCTCTGTACTATGGAAAAGGCTTGAATCTGATGACTTGATGGCGAGTGTGACACCACATTGTAGCTGTACTAGGGGAGGTGCCTATGTTGAATAAAGATCTAGAAAAGACGCTGAACGAGGCTTTCAAACTGGCCCGTGACGAGCGCCACGAATTCATGACCGTCGAGCACCTGTTGTTAGCCCTTCTGGATAACAGTTCAGCCCATGAGGCGCTGAGCTCCTGTGGTGCCGATGTCGAGCAGATGCGCAAGGAGATCCGCGCATTCATCACCCAAACTACTCCGCTCATACCGCGCGATGATGAAGATCGTGAAACCCAGCCGACACTGGGCTTCCAGCGCGTGTTGCAGCGTGCCGTCTTCCATGTGCAATCCTCCGGCAATACCGAAGTCAGCGGCGCCAACGTGCTGGTCGCTATCTTCAGTGAGCAGGAGTCACAAGCTGCCTATTTCCTGAAAAAAGCCGAGATCAGCCGTCTCGACGTCGTCAATTTCCTCTCCCACGGTGTGCGCAAGGACAGCAAGCCGGATCTCGGCAGCAATAACAATCCCGAGTCTGATGATGATGTCTCGGCCGCACAGATTGAGAGCTTTGCCACCAACCTGAACCAGCTGGTGCTGGAAGGGCGTATCGATCCGCTCATCGGCCGTGATCAGGAGCTCAATCGTACCATTCAGGTGCTCTGCCGCCGTCGCAAGAACAACCCGTTGCTGGTGGGTGAAGCGGGCGTGGGGAAAACAGCCATTGCCGAAGGGCTGGCCTATCGCATCGTCAAGGGTGATGTCCCCGAGGTGATTGCGGGCAGTACCATCTATTCGCTGGATATGGGTTCTCTGCTGGCGGGCACCAAATACCGCGGTGATTTCGAGAAGCGCCTCAAGGTTCTGCTCAAGCAGATTGAGCGTCAGGAAGGGGCGATCCTCTTTATCGACGAGATCCATACCATCATCGGTGCCGGTGCTGCTTCCGGTGGTCAGCTGGATGCGGCCAACCTGATCAAGCCGCTGCTCTCCAATGGTTTGCTCCGCTGTGTCGGCTCCACCACCTATCAGGAGTACGCACAGATTTTCGAGAAAGACCGTGCACTAGCCCGTCGCTTCCAGAAGATCGATATTGTCGAGCCAACTATCGATGACACGACCCGTATCCTGATGGGGCTCAAGAGCCGCTACGAGGCTCACCATGGAGTACGTTACACCGTCAAGGCAATCCGTGCCGCGGTGGAGTTATCCGCCAAGTACATCAACGATCGTCACTTGCCAGATAAGGCGATTGATGTGATTGATGAGGCAGGGGCTGGCCAGCGATTGTTGCCGGCGAGCAAGCGCAAGAAAGTGATCAATGTGCAGGAGATAGAAACCATCGTTGCCAAGATTGCCCGTATTCCGGAAAAATCGGTCTCCTCCTCCGATAAAGAGGTGCTTAAGAATCTGGAGCGCAACCTCAAGATGGTGGTCTTTGGTCAGGACAAGGCCATTGAGGTGCTGACGGATGCTATTCGCCTCTCACGCTCAGGTTTGGGTAATGAGCGTCGTCCAGTTGGTTGCTTCCTGTTTGCCGGTCCCACCGGTGTCGGTAAAACAGAGGTAACTCAGCAGTTGGGCAAGGCGTTGGGAGTCGAGGTGTTGCGCTTTGATATGTCCGAGTATATGGAGCGCCACACCGTTTCTCGTCTGATCGGGGCACCTCCCGGTTATGTTGGCTTTGAACAGGGCGGTTTGCTGACTGATTCGGTGATCAAGCATCCTCACTCGGTGGTGTTGCTCGACGAGATTGAGAAGGCACATCCGGATGTGTTCAACCTGCTGTTGCAGGTGATGGACAACGGTACCTTGACCGATAACAACGGGCGTAAGGCGGATTTCCGTAACGTCATCTTGGTGATGACTACCAACGCCGGTGTGCAGGAGACCCAGCGTAAATCGATTGGCTTCCAGCAACAGGATTTGAGCCACGATGCCATGGCGGTGATCAACAAGACCTTCAGCCCGGAGTTTCGTAACAGGCTTGATCACACCATCTGGTTCAACCATCTCGATATGACGGTGATTCATCAGGTTGTCGACAAGTTCATTGTCGAGTTGCAGGTTCAACTGGATGCTAAAGGGGTCTCTCTCGAGGTGTCCGAGCGTGCTCGCCACTGGTTGGCAGAGAAGGGATATGACAGAGCCATGGGCGCCAGACCGATGGGTCGGGTGATCCAGGAGCACCTCAAGAAACCCCTGGCCAACGAGATCCTGTTCGGTTCACTGGTTGACGGGGGAATTGTGAAGGTTGAGTTGGTAAATGACAGCCTCAGCTTTGATTTTCAGGTCAATGTTGAAGCTGTTTCCCACTAAGCGTCAGCGATCAGAAAACGACAAAAAACCCCAACCGAAAGGTTGGGGTTTTTTGCTGAATTCCTGGCTTAGCGAGAGCGGAAAACAATACGTCCCTTGGAGAGATCGTAGGGAGTCAGTGCTACCGTTACTTTGTCTCCAGTCAGGATACGAATGTAGTTTTTGCGCATCTTGCCTGAAATATGAGCGATAACCACGTGACCATTCTCCAGTTCCACACGGAACATGGTATTGGGCAGGGTTTCGAGAATAGTGCCCTGCATCTCAATACTGTCTTCTTTAGCCATTGAATCCTCTTGATAAGCCACAACAAAAAACCGCTGGATCATGCCGGATTTAAGGCTATGTGTAAAGTTTACTCGGGCTTGCTATCGATATTTTTCCATTCTCCATGGATGAGAACCTCGTGAGGGAGGTAATTGCGCTTGTAATTCATCTTGCGGCACTCCTCTACCAGATAGCCGAGATAGAGCCAGCTTCGCCCGGTTCTCCTGGCCAGATCAAGTTGGCTCAATATGGCAAAGGTCCCCAGAGAGCGGTCGGCATAATCGGGGTCAAAAAAGGTATACATGGCGCTGAGTGAGTGGGGTAGCAGGTCTGTGGTGGCGACACCGATCAGGCGTCCCTCCTTGCGCATCTCCAAGTATAGCGGCGGCATCCAGTCACAATGGAGAAACCCGCGATACTGGCTGCGGTTGGGGGGATACATGCTGCCATCGTGATGGCGTTCGCAGATATAGCGTTCGTAGAGCAGGTAATACTCGGGCTTGTCATCGTAGCTCAGGACAATCTCGATATCTTTGTTAAGCTGGCGGATCCGTTTCTGGCCGCGGCTGGGGCGAAAGCGCTCGCTGTGAATACGAAGGGACTGGCAGGCATGGCACGCCGGGCAGTGGGGGCGATAGATGTCGTTGCCACTGCGGCGAAAACCGGCAGTCAACAATCGCTCGTAACCGTTGGCGTTGAGCAGATTGTGATCCATCAGCACCAGCAACTGCTCCTGTTCATGGTCCAGATAACTGCAGGGATGCTTGGGAGTCAGCCCTACTTTTAGGATCACTTCTTCAGTCATAGGCTGATTTCCCCCTCTTGCCAGCAGGAAGCCAATAGTGGTTGATGGCCAAGGCGTGCCAGTTCGGCCAGAAAACGGGCCCTTGGCCACTCCTCGATACCCAGGGTCGCCAGAAACGGGTTTTGCATCTGGCAATCGATGAGGGCGCCGCGATGGCGGGCGAAGTGGCGACAGAGTGCCACCATGGCAAGTTTGGCTCCGTTATCAATCCGGCTGAACATGGATTCACCGCAAAACAGTCGGCCGATAGATAGGCCATACAGTCCCGCTTGCAGCTCTCCCTCCTGCCAGATCTCGATAGAGTGGGCATGACCCAGCCGGTGCAACTGCTGGTAGGCCTCGATCATGGGTTGGCTGATCCAGGTGCCATCGGCAGTGCGACGAGGGGCGGCGCAGGCGGTAATGACTTCATTAAAGGCGCGATTGACGGAAATATCGAATGGGGTACGGCGGATAATCTTCTGCAGTGTCCGCCCCACATGGAGTTGGTCGGGACGGATCACCCCGCGGGGATCCGGTGACCACCACAGGGTCGGTTGGTGGGGTTCATTCCACGGGAAGATCCCCTTGTGGTAAGCTGCCAGCAATCTGGCAGGGGAGAGATCCCCGCCGATCGCCAGCAAGCCGTTGGGCTCTTCCAGCGCATGGCTGGGGTCGGGAAACCAGCAAAGCTCATCATCCAGTTGGGTAAGATAGCGAGACATAAGGCAACGAGGTTCATAGATGAAGGCCATTATCCTGATAGTATCCAGCTTGCTCTGCTTTGTCACGGCGCCCGCCGGGGCGGAGGTCTACCAGCGCAATACCGCGCGGCCGGTCAATCAGGTGGTGTTTGGTCAGGTCGAAACGGTGCGTAATATTACCCAGCGCCAGATCCTGGAGTCCGAGCACTCTGGCTGGAAGACGCTGGGTGGTGCCGTGTTGGGCGGTCTGCTGGGCAACCAGTTTGGCGGCGGTCATGGCCGTGAAATCGCCACCGCCGTCGGCGCGCTCGCAGGTGCTGCAGCTGCGCAGCAATACCAGTCCGGGGGAACCGTGGTGGAAAACAAGTTGGTGGAGCTGCTGATCCGCAACGAGCAAAATGCCCTTATCAACGTGATCCAGGATTATGATCCCGCCATGGTCTTTGCCAATGGGGACAAGGTGCGCATTCTCTATTTCGATGATGGGGTGCGGGTCGACAAGACTTACTGACTTTCGATAGTCATGATGATGGGGGATTGTGGCAGGAAAGAAACCCGCAGACTCTCTTGCTGGAAAGTCTGTCGGGCGGTAATACACGGGACTGATGCCCTGAGGGTTCAGATAGCTGTCTCTTGAGAGACTATCTTGTCGCGGCCGGTGTTCTTTGCCTGATAGAGCAGCCGATCCGCTACGCTCAGCGCCTCGTCCATGGATATCCGCCCGACGCTGATCACGCCGTAACTGGCGCGAACGAAGAGCGGGGTTTCCGGTGACAAGGGTTGCTGGCGCAGCTGCTGACGCAGCCCTTCAAGACGCTTGATCAACACGGGGACGGTACAGTGGGGTACCATCATGGCAAATTCCTCTCCGCCAAACCGTGCGATCATGGCATCGGGGAAGAACTGGGTCAGCTGGCGGGTCAGATGGCAGAGCAGCTGATCGCCGATGGCATGGCCCCAGTGATCGTTGACCTGCTTGAAGTGATCCACATCGAGCACACAGAGTGCGAGAGGCGTCTGCTGATGCAGATGTTCTTCAAACCATTTTTGCCCTTCATTGAACCAGTAGCGACGGTTGTAAAGACCGGTCAGATAGTCACGATTGGCTGACTCCTGAATGCTGTTGAACTGCTCGAGCGCCTCCAGATTGTGGCTGACCCGACACTGCAGCTCTTCCGGCTCGAAAGGCTGGTTGAGAAAGTCGTTGGCGCCCTGCTTGAGGTAGCGAGCAGAGAGACCGCGTTTGTCCGAGACCGAGATCCCGATAATCGCCAGCTGCTGCTTGCTGTAACGCTCTCTCAGCATGCGCACCAGACTGATGCCATCAATATCCGGCATGTAGTAGTCGACCAGTGCCAGCCGGATGCCCGGGTGTTGCTCCAGTATCGCCATCGCTTCACTGGCATGACTTGCCTCATGCACCTGCAACAGCTGTTTGCGCAACTGAGCCATGGTGCGGTGACGGGAGGTGCGTGAATCATCGACCACCAGCACTTCGATGGACTGGTTGAGATAGAGACGGTGCACCAGACTGACGGCATATTGCAGCGAGTGGCGTGAATCCTTCATCACATAGTCCAGCACGCCGGTTTCCAGCCAGGCGGCACGTTTATCCTCACTGATGTCGGCAGTGAGGATCACAACCGGCAATCCGCGAGCCAGCAGCTCGTTGACCGCTTCTCCACGGGGCGCATCCGGCAAGGTCAAGTCCACCAGCGCGACCACATACTCCTCGCCCTGACAGTGACGGGCGCCTTCCAGGGTATCGAAGGCGTCAATCTCGAGGCCAGTTTGCTGGGCAATGGCCTGAGTCAGCATACGCCGAATGGTCAGGCTATCTTCGACAATCAATATCTTCTGTTTCATTAGACTCCTTAAATGAAAAAAGGCATACCGACTGGTATGCCTTATATCACAACTGCGCTTGTTTATTGCGCGTCGAGGTAGCGTTCGGCATCGAGGGCTGCCATGCAGCCGGTACCGGCCGAGGTGATCGCCTGACGGTAGTTGTGGTCGGCCACGTCGCCGGCAGCGAAGACACCTTCAATACTGGTCTGGGTGGCAAAACCGTCGAGACCGCCACGTACCTTCAGATAGCCGTTTTGCATCTCCAGCTGGCCATCGAAGATCTGGGTATTGGGCTGATGGCCGATGGCAATGAAGACGCCCATCAGCGGTAGCTCGCTGGTGCTGTTGTCCTGGGTGTTGCGCAGGCGCACACCAGTGACCCCCATCTGATCGCCCAGCACTTCGTCCAGAGTCTGGTGGGTGTGCAGCACGATGTTGCCGCTTTCGACCTTGTCGTGCAGACGCTTGATCAGGATCTTCTCTGCACGAAACTCGTCGCGGCGGTGGATGAGGTGCACCTTTTTGGCGATGTTGGCCAGATACAAGGCTTCTTCCACGGCGGTGTTGCCGCCGCCGATCACGGCCACTTCCTGATTGCGGTAGAAGAAACCGTCACAGGTGGCACAGGCGGAGACGCCGCGACCCTTGAAGGCCTCTTCGGAGGGCAGGCCCAGATACTTGGCGGAGGCGCCGGTCGCGATGATCAGGGCATCGCAGGTGTATTCGCCGTTGTCGCCCTTGAGGCGGAACGGGCGCTGTGTCAGTTCGACACTGTTGATATGATCAAACAGGATGCGGGTATCGAACTTCTCTGCATGGGCTTTCATGCGTTCCATCAGCGCTGGGCCGGTCAGACCTTCCGGATCACCCGGCCAGTTCTCCACTTCGGTAGTGGTGGTCAGCTGACCCCCTTGCTGCATGCCGGTGATGAGCAGGGGATTGAGGTTGGCGCGGGCGGCGTAGACGGCCGCGGTGTAACCGGCCGGGCCTGACCCTAAGATCAGCAATTTGCTGTGAGTGACTTGGCTCATGATGTCATTTCCGGGATGTGATGAGTTTGCGCGATTGTAGGTAATTCGTGATCCGGGGTCAAAGGCTGGTGAGTCGATTGCACTAATCGTGTTCACAAGGGGTGACATGCAAAATAAAGGGATAAAAAAAACCGCCCATCGCGGGCGGATTTTCACTCATCTTCAGTTGGCGCAGGCCAGCGCAGATCAGTTCAGCAGGGTCAGGGGATCCGTGTAGGCAAGGTCATGTGCCACGGCCACTTCTTTGCAGGTGAGCTTGCCCTCCATCACGTTGAGCCCGTGCAACAGGTGGGGATCGCTCAGCAGTGCCTGGCGATACCCTTGCTGGGCCAGCTTGATGATAAAGGGGAGGGTGGCATTGTTGAGCGCCACGGTCGAGGTGCGGGCAACGGCCCCCGGCATGTTGGCAACGCAGTAGTGCACTACCTCATCGACGATAAATGTCGGATCTTCATGGGTGGTGGCGTGGGAGGTTTCCACACAGCCACCCTGATCGATGGCCACATCGACAATGGCAGAACCCGGCTTCATGCGCGCAATGTGGTCACGGCTGACAAGTTTTGGCGCAGTGGCACCCGGTACCAGCACGCCACCGATGACCAGATCGGCCGCTAGCAGATGGCGTTCCAGTGTTTCGCTATTGGAGTAGACCACCTTGGCGGCCCCCTGAAACTCGTTATCAAGGCGACGCAGGGTATCGACGTTGTTGTCGAGGATGGTCACATCTGCGCGCATACCGATGGCCATGCGCGCTGCATTAGAGCCTACTACGCCACCGCCGATGATCACCACCTTGGCCGGTTCGACACCGGGTACCCCGCCGAGCAACACCCCACTCCCGCCACGCGATTTTTCAAGCGCCTGGGCACCCGCCTGAATAGACATGCGTCCGGCCACTTCTGACATGGGAGCCAGCAGGGGGAGGCCACCACGGCCGTCGGTGACGGTCTCATAGGCGATGCAGATGGCACCGCTTTTCAGCAGGGCTTCGGTCTGGGGCAAATCTGGCGCCAGATGCAGATAGGTGAACAGGGTTTGACCCGGACGCAACATGGCACACTCGACAGGCTGAGGCTCCTTGACCTTGACGATCATCTCGGCTTTGGCGAAAACCTCTGCTGCAGAGGCCAAAATTTCGGCTCCGGCAGCGGTATAATCTGCATCGCTAAAGCCAATGCCGTTTCCGGCACCGCTTTGGACGAAAACAGTATGGTTTCGTGCTGTCAGTTCACGTACACTGGCCGGAACCATGCCTACGCGATACTCATGGTTTTTTATCTCTTTAGGTACACCGATAATCATGCTATCCCTCGTCTATCGATTGGTGGTTTATGTTGCCAAAATGTTAACCAACATTTGCGCCTAGTATATTCAGGTATTGACAGGATTTGTGACCATAATTATAAAATGAATGGTGATTCTTACCAAAAAATAGCCAAAGGATGGAATTAAATGATGGAAGCTAAGAGTCGGCTAAAGGATTTGGACAGGATTGACCGCAACATTCTCAATGAACTGCAAAAGGATGGCAGGATCTCGAATGTTGAGTTGTCCAAACGAGTTGGCCTGAGTCCCACACCGTGTCTGGAACGGGTTCGTCGCCTCGAGCGACAAGGGTATATCGAAGGGTATGCTGCGATTCTGAACCCTCATTATCTGGATGCGTCGCTGCTGGTTTTTGTAGAAATTACCCTCAACCGCGGTGCTCCCGATGTGTTTGAACAGTTCAACAAGGCTGTTCAGGTGCTCGAAGAGATCCAGGAGTGCCATCTGGTCTCGGGTGATTTTGACTATCTGCTCAAGACCCGGGTAAGCGACATGTCAGCTTATCGTCGCTTGCTGGGGGAGACCCTTTTGCGTCTGCCTGGGGTGAATGACACCCGCACCTACGTGGTGATGGAAGAGGTCAAGCAGAGCAGCCGTCTGGTGATCAGTACCCGATAACGCAGATTATGCCGTGGTATCTTTTCCATACGAGACACCATGACTGTCAGAAACGAGCGGCCAGTCCGCTCGTTTCTTCTTGTAAAGAAGAGTGCAAATTTGGCCCCGCCCCAGCAGACACAGGCTGACAATCGATGGGCTTTTCAGGGATACTGGGCCCCCTATTTTCCTGCATTATATGTTTTCAGAAAGGAGCCGGAGTTTGGCCGATAAAAAGCTGTTTACTCCTTTATCAGGTATACAACGGATCTTCGAAGCCGTCTTGATCGCCATCACCCTGATGGCTGCTTATCTTCTGCTCGCCCTGTTGTCCTATCATCCCGCCGATCCCGGCTGGTCCCAGACCTCCTGGCAAGGGGAGGTCAAGAACCTCGCCGGTAGTGCCGGGGCCTGGCTCGCCGATATCACTATGTTTACCTTTGGTGCCTTCTCCTATCTGGTTCCACCACTGGTGGTTCTGCTGGGCTGGAGCCTCTTCTGGCGCCCGAGCCGCCTGCTTGATGTGGATTACCTCACCCTGGGGGTACGGATCATTGGCTTTATCCTGACCGTGCTCGGCATGTCGGCCATTGCCAGCATGAACTTCAACGATATGCAGAACTTCTCCGCCGGAGGTCTGGTGGGGGATGTGATCGCTTCTGCAGTGGTGCCGCTGTTTGGCGGCGTCGGGGCCAACCTGATGCTGCTCTGCTTCGTGGCAACCGGCATCACCCTGTTTACCGGCTGGTCCTGGCTCACCATCGTGGAGCAGATCGGCGCGGCCTGTACCGGTTCGGTCAGCGCTGTTTACCACTTCCCGACCACCCTAGGCCGCTGGCTCACCGGTGGCTGGCGTCAACCCCGCAACGAGGGGCCGGATCCCTTGCTGGAAGGCGGGGTAGGGGCCATCGCGTTTGATGACGAGGAAGATGAGCCGCACACCAGCTGGACTCGCAAGCCCAAGGCCAAGAACCAGAAGGCTGCCGCCGAAGAGTGGCTGCCGGAACTCGACGACGATACCTTCGAGTTCGATCCCAAGTTTGATGATGAAGATGATGAGCCAGCTCCGGCTGCCAAACCGAAACGTGCGGTGTCGACTGCCAATGGGCGTCGTCAGCCGGTATTGGCTGTGGCCGATGACGATGATGATGACGATCTGGATCTGCCGTGGGCCGAAGGGGACGACGAGGTCGCCGCACCTGTTGCAGTCGCACCGACCAAGCCCAAGCGTCGTCCGCAATCTACGCTGCCGCCGTTGCCGAGTATCGAGCTGCTCGACCGTCCACCGGCCAAGACCCAGATGATGAGCAAGGATGAGCTGGAGCGTATGGGCCGTCTGGTGGAAGCCAAACTTGCCGACTACAACGTGCAGGCCAAGGTGGTCGGTGTCTATCCGGGCCCTGTCATCACCCGTTTCGAGCTTGATCTGGCGCCGGGCATGAAGGCGAGCAAGATCACCAATCTCTCGCGCGATCTGGCCCGCTCTCTGTCGGCCAGCAGCGTGCGGGTGGTCGAGGTGATCCCGGGCAAGACCTATGTCGGCATTGAGCTGCCCAACCGGGTGCGCCAGACCGTTTACTTGCGCGAAACCCTCGACTGCGATGCGTTCCGCGATAGCCGCAACCCGCTCACTATGGGCCTGGGTCAGGACATCGCCGGTGAGCCGGTGGTGGTGAACCTGGCCAAGATGCCGCACCTGCTGGTGGCCGGTACTACGGGGTCCGGTAAGTCGGTAGGGGTCAACACCATGATCATCTCGATGCTCTACAAGTCGACGCCGGACGACCTGCGCTTCATCATGATCGACCCCAAGATGCTGGAACTCTCGGTTTACGAAGGGATCCCCCATCTGCTGACCGAGGTGGTGACCGACATGAAGGACGCCGCCAACGCCCTGCGCTGGTGTGTGGGCGAGATGGAACGCCGTTACAAGCTGATGTCGGCAGTCGGGGTGCGCAACCTCAAGGGCTACAACGACAAGGTATTGGCCGCCATCGAGGAGGGGGAACCCCTGCTGGATCCGTTGTGGCGACCGGGTGACTCCATGGATCAGATGCCACCGGAGCTGGAGAAACTGCCCCACATCGTGGTGGTGGTGGATGAATTTGCCGACATGATGATGATCGTCGGCAAGAAGGTGGAAGAGCTGATCGCCCGTATCGCCCAGAAGGCGCGGGCCGCCGGTATTCACCTCATTCTGGCGACCCAGCGTCCGTCGGTGGATGTCATTACCGGTCTTATCAAGGCCAACATTCCGACCCGGATCTCGTTCCAGGTATCGAGCAAGATCGACTCGCGCACCATCATCGATCAGGGCGGTGCTGAATCTCTGCTCGGCATGGGCGACATGCTCTACATGCCGGCCGGTACCTCCAACCCGACCCGGGTACACGGTGCGTTCGTCGATGACCACGAGGTACACAAGGTGGTGGCGGACTGGAAACTGCGTGGCGAGCCGAACTACATCGAGGAGATCCTCTCCGGCGAATCTGGTGGTGACGGCGGCAGCGGCGAATATGGCGGTAGTGACGATGAAGAGCTCGATCCCCTGTTCGACGAAGCGGTCGCCTTCGTGGTGGAGTCCCGTCGTGGTTCTACCTCCAGCGTGCAGCGCAAGTTCAAGATTGGTTACAACCGGGCGGCTCGTCTTATCGAGCAAATGGAGAATCAGGGCATCGTCAGCGCCCCGGGTGGCAATGGTCAACGCGACGTGTTGGCACCGCCGCCAGTGCGGGACTAAGACTCACCGTTTCATTCTATCCCTGGCCATGTCCTCCGCGGGCGTGGCCTTTTATCGAGAGCGTCTTTATGAAGAGCGTGATGAAAAAACAACTGTTGATGGGTACCGTGCTGCTGATAGCCAGCAGCCAGGTGTGGGCCGATGCGGCCAGCGATCTCAAGCAGAAGCTGGCTAGTGTCAGCCTCTTCTCTGCCAAGTTTTCCCAGACTGTCTACGACAGCAAGGGCAAGGAGTTGCAGCGCGCCAGCGGCGATCTGCTGGTGCAGCGCCCCAACCATTTCAACTGGCATACCACCTCGCCTGACGAGAACCTTATCGTGGCTGATGGCAAGGATGTCTGGGTATATGACCCCTTCGTCGAGCAGGTGACAGCCCTTAAATTGAAGGATGCGGTGCTCAATACCCCCTTCGTGCTGATCACTGGCAATGACGAAAAGCTGTGGAAGCGCTACGACGTGACCCAGCAGGGGGATGTCTACACCGTCACCAGCAGGGATCCGAGCGAGCTTATAGCCTCCTTCCGTGTCACCTTCGATCGCGACAACAATATCAGTCGTTTTGATGTAAAAGAGGCGCAGGGGCAGTGGACCGAATTTACCCTCAATAGCTTCAACCGCAAGCCGGTGCTCAAGGGTAACGAATTTGTCTTCAAGATCCCGAAGGGGGTCGAGCTGGATGATCAGCGCTGATGAGCAATCTCTCGCTGGATTTCTCGTCGGACTTTCGTCCGTTGGCGGCCCGGATGCGGCCGCAAAACCTCGACCAGTATATCGGTCAGCTGCATATCCTGGGGCCTGACAAGCCCCTGCGCAAAGCGATCCTGGCCGGTCACTGTCACTCGATGATCCTGTGGGGACCACCCGGTACCGGCAAGACCACGCTGGCGGAGCTGATGGCTCACTACTGCCAGGCGGAAGTGGAGCGGCTCTCGGCGGTCACCTCCGGCATCAAGGAGATCCGCGCCGCCATCGACAAGGCCAAAGAGAACAGCTGGCGCGGAGTGCGCACTATCCTCTTCGTGGATGAGGTGCACCGCTTCAACAAGAGCCAGCAGGATGTGTTCCTGCCTCACATCGAAGATGGCACCATCACCTTTATCGGTGCCACCACCGAAAACCCCTCGTTCGAACTCAACAACGCACTGCTCTCACGAGCTCGGGTCTATCTGCTCAAGCGACTGGAGGAGGAGGATATCCTCGCCATGCTCGATCAGGCGATGACCGATCCCCGTGGTCTCAATGATTCGGCACTCACCTTCGCCCCCGGCGTCAAAGAGGCGTTGGCCAAGGCAGTGGATGGGGACGGGCGTAAATCCCTAAACTATCTGGAGCTGTTGGCCGACATGGCCGAAACCGACAGCAGTGGGATGCGGGTGATCGACAGTGCCCTGCTCGCTGCCGTGGTGGGGGAGCACGTGGCCCGCTTCGACAAGGGGGGGGATCACTTCTACGACCTCATCTCGGCGGTACACAAGTCCATTCGCGGCTCGGCGCCGGATGCGGCACTCTACTGGTATGCCCGCATGGTGAGTGCCGGTTGCGATCCGCTCTACATTGCACGCCGCTTGCTGGCGATTGCCTCGGAAGATGTGGGCAATGCCGATCCGCGGGCCATGCAGGTGGCGCTATCTGCCTGGGATTGTTTCCACCGCATCGGGCCAGCGGAAGGGGAGCGGGCTATCGCCCAGGCGATCGTCTATCTCGCCTGTGCGCCCAAGAGCAACGCGGTTTACACCGCCTGGAAGGCAGCGCTCAATGATGCCAAAAACCTCCCTGACTTCGAGGTGCCGGTACACCTGCGCAATGCGCCGACCCGGTTGATGAGTGATCTGGGCTATGGCGCCGAGTATCGCTATGCCCATGACGAGCCGGGCGCCTATGCCGCGGGCGAGGAGTATTTTCCCCCCGAGCTTGCAGGCAAGCAGTACTATCAGCCTACCGATCGTGGCCTTGAAAAGCAGATCGGCCAGAAGCTCGATTATCTCCACGAGCTGGATCGACAGAGCCCGCAAAAACGGGGCCGATAGCCCCGCTTGTTTGTCAGCAGAATGAAAATTGGTCAGGTACCGGAATAATTGGGGTGTTTGACCCCACAAGTCGGCAAAAACGACCCAAATAGTCCCTGTTCGGGCAGGGGGGCGGTCTGCTACACTGCCCCTCTGACCCCGTTGGTTTCGGCCTGATACCATCTTCTTGATTTCGAAGGCCTGACTCTCAAGGCGACGGGGGCCAACCGATGTTAACTTCCGGATCTGTTTTTTAGCCCGTCATGATGACTCAGGCCCAGATCCCTTATTAAAAAAGTAGGTAACCCATGCTGGATCCCAAATATCTGCGCAGCGACATCGATGAAGCTGCCGCTCGTCTGGCGACACGTGGCTACGTTCTGGACGTAGCGGCTGTCAATGCTCTGGAAGAGAAGCGCAAGGATCTGCAGTCCCGTACCCAGGAGCTGCAGGCCGAGCGCAACGCCCGCTCCAAGTCCATCGGTGAGGCTGCCCGTCGCGGTGAAGATGTTGCCCCGCTCAAGGCTGAAGTGACCAAGATCAACGACGAGCTGGAGACCAGCAAGGTTGAGCTGGATGCCCTGCTGGCCCAGCTGAAAACCATTGCCGATGCCATCCCCAACCTGCCGAGCGAAACTACCCCTGTTGGTCGTGACGAAAACGACAACGTGGAAGTGCGTCGCTGGGGTACCCCGCGTCACTTCGACTTCCCGGTACGCGATCACATCGATCTGGGTGAAGCGGCCAAGGGCGTCGATTTCAAGAACGGCGTCAAGCTCTCCGGTTCCCGTTTCGTGGTGATGAAGGGCCAGATTGCCCGTCTGCACCGCGCCCTGGCCCAGTTCATGCTGGATCTGCACACCCTGCAACACGGTTACACCGAGTGCTACGTACCTTATCTGGTCAACCCGGACAGCCTGTACGGTACCGGCCAGCTGCCGAAGTTTTCCCAGGATCTGTTCAATACCGGTATTGACGGCGAAGGGGAAGAAGAGGGCAAGGTGCGCAAGTTCTCCCTGATCCCGACTTCCGAAGTACCGCTTACCAACATGGCGCGCGACGAGATCTTCGACGAGCAGGAGCTGCCGATCAAGATGACCGCTCACAGCCCCTGCTTCCGTTCCGAAGCGGGCTCTTACGGTCGCGATACCCGTGGCCTCATCCGTATGCACCAGTTCGACAAGGTCGAAATGGTGCAGCTGGTTCACCCGGAGAAATCCTGGGAAGCGCTTGAAGAGATGGTGGGTCACGCCGAGAAGGTGCTGCAACTGCTGGAGCTGCCATATCGCGTGATGGCGCTCTCTACCGGTGACATGGGCTTCTGCGCGGCCAAGACTTACGATCTGGAAGTGTGGCTGCCGGCCCAGAACACTTACCGCGAGATCTCTTCCGTCTCCAACTGCACCGACTTCCAGGCGCGCCGCATGCAGGCTCGCGTGCGTGTCGATGGCAAGCCGCAGCTCATTCACACCCTGAATGGCTCCGGTCTGGCTGTAGGCCGTACTCTGGTCGCCGTGATCGAGAACTACCAGCAGGCAGATGGCCGTATCGCCATCCCGGCTGCGCTGCAATCCTACATGGGCGGCCTGACCCACATCGGGTAAGCGCTCGTTGCAGACGACAACGCCATGGCCATGCCATGGCGTTGTGCATTCTGGCGCCGCTCAACCGTTTTTATCGTGAATAAATCTGCGTTTCCGGCGCCTCTTTGAACATGTAACACAATTTTATCAAGCATTGCGCAATCGTTTTTGTTAGACTGCGCCGCAATTTCGCAGGACATCTTTTTCTATGGTCTGGATTGATTACGCCATCATCGGCATCGTCGGTTTTTCTGCACTCATCAGCCTGGTGCGCGGCTTCGTCAAAGAGGCCATGTCTCTCGTCACCTGGTTCGTTGCCTTCTTTATTGCCAGCCACTTCTATCCTGATCTCGCCGCCTATTTTACCTCTTTCTCCGATGCGCTGGTGCGCAACGGTCTGGCCATCGCGGCCCTGTTCGTGGCAACCCTGATCCTGGGCAGCGTGGTGAACTACGTGGTGGGTCTGCTGGTGGACAAGACGGGGCTCTCCGGTACCGATCGGGTGCTTGGAGTCTGCTTCGGCGCAATTCGCGGGGTACTGATCGTCAGTGCCCTGCTTTTTTTCATGGATACCTTCACCAGCCTCTCCCAGAGCGACTGGTGGGCGGCATCCAAGCTGGTGCCGGAGTTCAAGCCGGTGATCCAGTGGTTTTTCGGGTTCATGCTGAACTCATCCAGTTTTCTTAAACAGGTATAGTGACTTCGAGGTAGCAAAGACATGTGTGGTATTGTCGGTATAGTTGGCACCACCCCCGTCAATCAGGCCCTCTACGACGCCTTGACGGTGTTGCAGCACAGGGGACAGGATGCCGCCGGGATCGTGACCATTGATAGTGGAAACTTCCGGCAACGCAAGGCCAATGGCCTGGTGAAGGACGTGTTTGAAGTGCGCCACATGCAGCGTCTGCAAGGGAACATCGGCATAGGTCATGTCAGATACCCCACCGCAGGCAGCTCAAGTGCCGCTGAAGCCCAACCTTTTTATGTGAACTCACCCTACGGCATGGTGCTGGCCCATAACGGCAACCTCACCAACGCCAAGGAACTCAAGGAGCAGCAGTTCAAGGTCGCCCGCCGCCACATCAACACCACCTCCGACTCGGAAGTGTTGCTGAACGTGCTGGCCCACGAGCTGGATCGATGTGACAAGATGGCCCTGCGCCCCGAAGATATCTTCGCCGCGGTGCGCAGAACCCATCAGCAGATCCGCGGTGCATATGCCGTGGTCTCGCTGGTGATTGGCCATGGTCTCATCGGTTTTCGTGATCCCAACGGCATTCGCCCACTGATCCTCGGTCGTCGTCAGGACGAGCAGGGCCAGGTGGAGTACATGCTCGCCTCCGAGAGCGTGGCGCTCGACGCCATCGGTTTCGAGACGGTGCGGGATATTGCGCCGGGTGAAGCCATCTACATCACCGAGCAGGGCCAGCTCTTCTCCGAGCAGTGTGCGGAGAACCCGCAGATGAGCTCCTGCATCTTCGAATATGTCTACTTCGCTCGTCCCGATTCGTGCATCGACAAGGTCTCGGTCTACGCCGCCCGCCTCAACATGGGTCGCAAGCTGGGTCAGAAGATTGCCCGTGAGTGGGAGGATCTCGACGTCGATGTGGTTATCCCCATCCCCGAGACCTCCTGTGACGTGGCGCTGGAGATCGCCCACACCCTGGATCTGCCTTACCGTCAGGGCTTCGTGAAGAACCGCTACATCGGCCGTACCTTCATCATGCCGGGCCAGACCCAGCGCAAGAAGTCGGTGCGTCGCAAACTCAACGCCATCAGCTCCGAATTCAAGGGCAAGAAGGTGTTGCTGGTGGATGATTCCATCGTGCGTGGTACCACATCCGAGCAGATCATCCAGATGGCCCGTGAAGCAGGGGCAGCCAAGGTCTACTTCGCCTCGGCGGCGCCGGAAATTCGCTTCCCCAACGTCTATGGCATCGATATGCCCACCGCCAACGAGCTGATCGCCCACGGCCGTGAAGTGGAAGAGGTGTGCAAGCTGATTGGCGCTGACGGTCTGATTTTCCAGGATCTGGAAGATCTGGAATCGGCTGTGCGGGAGATCAACCCGGATCTGCGTCACTTCGAGACCTCGGTCTTCAATGGCCACTACGTCACCTCCGACGTGGACCAGTCCTATCTGGATCACCTCAACGCCCTGCGCAACGATGACACCAAAGCGGTGCGTGAGTGGCAGGAAGGCACCAGCAATCTGGAAATTTTTAACGAAGGCAGTTAAACGTTTGCGGTTTTGCCGGATGAGATAGCGAGATGGGGGCCAGTGGCCCCCATTGTCGTTTTTGCCTCACACCGGCAGAAGGGGTAGGGGGTATCTGTTTGAAAAACATCCGTTTATCTTGCCGGATATGGGCATGGCCAGCGGGATCCGCTAGCATAGGCGGCAACATATATGATCGATACGCTTTTAAGAGACGAGAGTTCAGATGGATGATCTGCTAGCCCCCGTGCGCCAGTTCTTGCAGTGCGAAACCCCTGACGAGTGGGTGGAGATGGCGCGGGATCCTGCCCGTTTGCCAACCCTGCTCATCGATCACGCCAACTGCGAGACCAAGGCTGCACTCACTGCACACAGTCTGGTGCGCCGCTACTGCCTGCCCAAGGGCAAGCGTCATCTGCTGCCCAAGCTGGAGTTCTATCGCGAGCTGGACGCCATTCCGGAGAAGGCCGAGATCCTGGGCAAACGCAGCATGGGGGAGTCTGATCGCACCGTCTTTGCCGAGCTGGAGCGCAATCCGCTGCTGTTTCCCATGGTGCGTCTCATTCAGGAGGAGCTGCATCACTTCGAGCAGGTGCTGGAGATCATGCAGGCCCGCGGCATCGAATACGGGCCGGTGACGGCCTCCCGCTATGCCCGCCAGTTGATGCAGCATGTGCGCACCCATGAGCCGGCCACCATAGTCGACAAGATGATCATCGGCGCCTATATCGAGGCCCGCTCCTGCGAGCGTTTTGCCAAGCTGGCGCCCCATCTGGACGAAGAGCTGAGCCGCTTCTATGTCTCTTTGCTGCGCTCCGAAGCGCGCCACTATCAGGATTACCTGAGCCTGGCCGAACAGTACGCAGGGGAGGATATCAGCGAGCGGGTGGCCTTCTTTGGCAAGTTGGAAGCCGAGCTAATCTGCTCGCCGGATCCGCAGTTCCGGTTTCATAGCGGCCTGCCTGTCACATCTGACAGTTGTTGACGCACAGGGGGCAAACTACTATTGCCCTGTTCCTACTACGAGCGACAAGTAGTTACTTTTGAGCGCAATTCCCGGCCCTGAGCCGGGATCTTTTTTTCTGTCGTACCTCCTTCCTGCTTTTGGCGCTCTATGCTGAATCCCTGGCTATTTTTGCGTCTTCCCCTTGCGATGAAATCCTGTTCGATCAGCCGGTTATTGTGGTGATAAAGTGCTCATTCAGGTGGCTCACCCTTGTAGAAATGGGCGAAACCGTGTACTTTTTTGCCTTCGCAAGATTTGAATAACCAATCAATAGGAGCGTGTATGCGCATTGTTCTGTTGGGGGCTCCGGGCGCCGGCAAAGGTACCCAGGCTCAGTTCATCATGGAAAAACACGGTATTCCCCAGATCTCCACCGGCGACATGCTGCGTGCGGCGATCAAAGCGGGCACCGAGCTCGGTCTGAAAGCCAAAGCTGTGATGGACGCAGGTCAGCTGGTCTCTGACGACATCATCATCGGTCTGGTGAAAGAGCGCATCGCTCAGCCGGACTGCGCCAAAGGCTTCCTGTTGGACGGTTTCCCGCGCACCATTCCCCAGGCGCAAGCCATGAAGGACGCCGGTGTTGTGGTTGATTTCGTGCTGGAGTTCGATGTGCCGGACGAAGAGATCGTCAAGCGCATGAGCGGCCGTCGCGTTCACTCCGGCTCCGGCCGTACCTACCACGTGGTGTTCAACCCGCCGAAAGTGGAAGGCAAGGATGACGTGACCGGTGAAGATCTGGTGATCCGCGCCGACGACGAAGAGACCACAGTACGCAAGCGTCTGGATGTATATCATCAGCAGACCGCGCCGCTGATCGGTTTCTACGGCAAAGAGGCGGAAGCGGGCCACACCCGTTACGTCAAGATCGACGGCACCCAGCCGGTTGATCTGGTCAGCAAGCAGCTTGCCACCATTCTGGGCTGATCTTTGCTGCCGGCACTGTTTCCCGTGCCATCAGATAAATAAAGAGAAGGGCCCTGTCGGGCCCTTTTTGCATAATGACAGATAGACAGGAAGCCAACGTGACCACGAAAACCGGAATATTGCTGGTCAATCTGGGTACCCCAGCCGCACCGACCACCGCTGCCGTCAAAGCGTTCCTCAGCCAGTTCCTGCACGATCCCCGTGTGGTGGACCTGCCCCGCTACCTCTGGTGCCCGCTGCTCCACTTCATCATCTTGCCGACGCGCTCGCCCAAAGTGGCC
The DNA here is from genome assembly GCF_049175075.1 of Aeromonas sp. 600774. Classification (NCBI taxonomy): domain Bacteria; kingdom Pseudomonadati; phylum Pseudomonadota; class Gammaproteobacteria; order Aeromonadales; family Aeromonadaceae; genus Aeromonas; species Aeromonas sp. 600774. The sequence goes on along the minus strand of NZ_JAAKUJ010000005.1, from coordinate 148,665 downwards.
AAGCTCTATCAGCAGGTGTGGACCGAGCAGGGCTCGCCGCTGATGGTGATAAGCAAGCAGCAGCGCGCCGCGCTGGAGCAGGAGCTCAAGCGGGAGGGGGTCGAGGTGCCGGTGGAGCTGGCGATGACCTATGGTTCCCCGTCAGTGAATGATGGCTGGCAGGCGCTCAAGGCCAAAGGGGTCAACCGGGTGATCCTGTTGCCGCTCTATCCGCAATATTCGGTCAGTACCACTGCCTCGGTCTTCGATGCCTGGGGCAAGGCAATGAAGAGAGAACGCAATCTGCCGGTGGTGCGGCTTATTCGTGATTATCACGCCCATCCCGAATACATTCAGGCGCTGGCCATGAGCGTGCGCCGTCACTGGGAGCAGCACGGTCAGGGTGATCACCTGCTGATGTCGTTCCACGGTATTCCCGAGCGCTACGAGAACGAAGGGGACCCCTATGGTCACCAGTGTCGCCATACCGCCAGCTTGCTGGCCGAGGCGCTCGGGCTGGAGGCCGGGCAGTGGACGGCCAGCTTCCAGTCCCGCTTTGGCAAGGAGGAGTGGCTCAAGCCCTACACAGACGTGACCATTGCTGGCCTGCCGGCCGCCGGGGTCAAGCGACTCGATGTGATTTGCCCTGCCTTTGCCGCCGACTGCCTCGAAACCCTTGAGGAAATTCAGGTACAGAATCGGGAGATCTTCATGGAGGCCGGTGGCGAGCGGTTTGAATATATTCCGGCCCTCAACAGCGATCAGGCCCACATCAGGATGATGGTCTCGCTCATCTGCCGCGAATTGGCATGAGTGACCGGCAGTCAGTCAAACAAGGAGTCGAGTCATGGTACATATCACGCTGATCTACGCAGGCCTGCTTGGACTGCTGTTTCTGGGGCTCTCCTTCTGGGTTGTCAAACGCCGCGCCCAGTTCGGGGTGATGATAGGGCAGGGGGAAGCCCCCGAGCTGCTGGCGGCGATCCGGGCCCACGGCAATTTTGCCGAGTATGTGCCGCTGACCCTGCTGCTGATGGCGCTGTGCGAGCTATCCGGTGCCGGTGCGCTTTGGCTGCATGTGGGTGGCGCCATGCTACTGGTTGGCCGCATCCTGCATGCCATCGGCATCCAGATCCCCAAAGCCCCCAATGTGCCCCGTTTTCTGGGCACCTTGCTGTTCTGGCTCGCCCTCGGCCTCTTCTCGGTGCTGGCTCTGTTGCAGGGCATGGCGGCCGCCTGAAAACAGGCGCTTTTTTATGCTACTGAACCACCCCGGACGGGGTGGTTTTTTTATGGCGAAAAGGCAAACGTTTTTCCTTGCGGGCCTTGTCTATACTGACTCCATTATTTAAACAGGGCGACTTTTCGGGGCGGCGGATTGTGTTAAAATCCCGCCCCTCTTTCCCCCAGAGCACAGAACATTGCCATGAAATTTCCCGGTCAGCGCAAGTCCAAACACTACTTCCCTGTCGACAGACGCGATCCCCTGGTTCCGCAAAATCCCCTGTTAACCGAGCTGGGCAAAGCCTACGTGGTCGGGATTGATCAGACCCTGGTTGATATTGAAGCCCATGTGGATGAAGACTTTCTGACCCGTTATGGTCTGAGCAAGGGGCACTCCGTCGTCATTAATGACGACGTGGCAGAACGCATTTATGACGAGCTCAAGGCCAACAACATGGTGGTGAGCGAGTTTGCCGGTGGCACCATCGGCAACACGGTACATAACTACTCGGTACTGGCCGACTCCCACTCCATCCTGCTGGGTGTGATGAGTCAGGACATTCGCATCGGTTGCTACGCCTACCGTTATCTGTGCAACACCTCTTCCCGCGTCAATCTGGACTATCTGCAGCCGGTTGATGGCCCCATCGGCCGTTGCTTCACCTTCATCACCGAGTGCGGCGAGCGCAGCTTCGGCATCAACGCCGGCAAGATGAACCAGCTGGATGTGCAGCACATTCCGGAGGATGTGATCAAAGGGGCGTCTGCACTGGTGATCACCGCCTATCTGGTACGCGGTGACGATGGTGATCCGATGAAAGAGGCGGCCATGACTGCGGTGCGTTATGCCCGTGAGGCCGGTATTCCCGTGGTGCTGACCCTGGGCACCCGTTTCGTCATCGACGAAAACCCCCAGTGGTGGCGCGACTTCATTGCCGAGAACGTGACCGTGCTGGCGATGAACGAAGACGAAGGTGAAGCCCTGACCGGTATCGCTGATCCGCTCGGTGCGGCCGACAAGGCGCTCGACTGGGCCGACATGGTGCTCTGTACTGCTGGCCCCATCGGCCTCTACATGGCGAGCTACACCGACGAGGACTACAAGCGCGAGACCACTCATACCCTGCTGCCGGGCGTTATCCCCGAGTTCAACATGTATGAGTTCAGCCGCCCGATGGCCCGTGCCAAGTGCCGCAAACCGGCCCGTATCTACTCCCACATCTCCCCGTATATGGGTGGCCCGGAGAAGATCAAGAACACCAACGGGGCAGGGGATGGCGCCCTTTCCGCCGTGCTGCACGACATGGTGGCCAACTCCTATCACCGGATGAATGTGCCCAATTCCGCCAAGCACATCTCCGAGTTCCTGACTTACTCCTCACTGGCCCAGGTGTGCAAATACGCCAACCGCGTCAGCTACGAGGTGTTGGCCCAGAGCAGTCCCCGTCTCTCCCGCGGTTTGCCGGAGAAAGAGGACAGCCTGGAAGAGGTTTACTGGGAGCGTTGATCTCCTGAATCTGCAAGACGCCTCCATCGGGAGGCGTTTTTGCAGGCAAATGGGGGTTATCCCGGCTTTTTTCCCAGAATAACCCCAATATGCTTGAGTCCATGTCACTTTTGCGACACCATTTGGCCATCGTATTGTCGCCCGACAATGCCGCAGCACCCGAAAGAAAGAGAGAATCCCATGAGCATGCTTAACGACAACCTTGACGCCAATTTCCAACTGTTTATCGAACAAGTCCGCGAGTCGGGTCAGGTGTGGGGTCTGCGCTATGGGGAAGACTGGGTCGTCTGCCGCTCCGCCGAATTTGAAGATGCCGACGTGATGCCGCTCTGGTCTGCCGAAGAGGACGCCCGTCTGCACTGCGTCGACGAGTGGGCCGATTACGAGCCGGAAGTGATCGATCTGGAAGAGTTTCTCGATATCTGGATCAACGATCTGGATGAAGACGATGTGCTGGTCGGCCCGAACTGGAACGCCGATCTGGAAGGTCAGGAGCTCGAACCCATCGAGCTGGCCAAGGCACTGGTTGAACTGGACGCCTGAAAGCGCCTCCATTGATGGCCTGAATGCACAGGCCATCGGGACAAAGACCGGCACCCGTGAGGGTGCCGGTCTTTTTTATGGTCGAATGGCCCGATTGATGAGTTAAAAGCCGATTTGCCTTTGCACCTGTCAGGGGGATGGTCCATCATCAACCTTTTGCCAAGGGAGGAGCGCCATGTTTGTATTCGACGTAACGGGAGCTGCGGGTGAGAAGGCCAGCATTCGGGTGCAGGCGCTGGATTGGGCGCAAGCCGGACCTGTGACCTTCCAGTGCGATGATGATCAGCTGGCGGTCGTGCTCCTGAGCGGTTGTCGTTGCGATGCGGTGGGCTTTTTCAATCTGTTGGCGGGGTGCAAACCCCTCTATATCGAGCAGTGGCTCAGCTATCTGCAAGAGAGCGGTCGCATTGGCAAGTGGAGTCACCAGACCGAGAGTCCCGCCGATGGGGACTATCTGGCCAGAGCCGGTCTGGAGCACGATGAGCTCAATTCCCTGCTTGGCCTGGTCTATCAGGTGGCGGGGTTCAATCGCCTGCAAATCAACCGTTACCTCAAGAACCGCCACAACCCTACCACACTGGCGACCCGTTACGATCAGAAAGAGCTGGAGCGCTATCGCCAGCTCAATGACATCATTCTGACCCTTTTGAAGCTGAAGCATCCTCAGTAAAGAGTCCCAGCTGGCTGATATCCGGTCGCAGCGGTTGCGGCCGGGCGATCAGATAGCCCTGCAAACCATCCACGTACATCCCCTGCAGCAGCTGTTTCTGGCCAAGCTGTTCCACCCCCTCTGCAATCACCTGACATCCCATCCGATGTGATACATCGACGATCATCCGCACGAACTGCTGGTTGGTCTGATCCTGCTCCAGCCCGGTGATCAGGGCAGGGTCCAGCTTGATGTAGTCGGGCTTGAGCTCGCGAAACAGGGTAAAGGAGCCGATCCCCTTGCCGAAATTGGCGATCGCCGAGCGGCTGCCGTTACGGCGCAGCAGTTCAAACACCCGCTTGGCGCCGGTCAAGTTGCGTTCCAGATGCTCTTCATCCAGTTCGAACACCAGATTGGCGCTGGTATTGGGATCTTTGAGCAGCTGACGGTCAAGCCAGATCAGGAAGGCGCTGTTTTGCAGCAGGTTGGGGGAGAGGTTGATCCCCCAGCGACTCTGGTTGGCACCAAAGGCCCGGTACTGGCGCATGATGTGGGTAATGACCAGCTGCTCCAGCCGCATCACCATATCCAGCCGCTGGGCCATGGCAAACAGGGTGTCGGTGGGCAGGGCGGTGCCGTCATTGCCGCTGAAGCGGGTGTAGATCTCGTTGTAAGCCAGCATGCTGCGGTGCAGGGGCTGGATCGGCTGGTAGGTAAAGCTGAGGCGCTCCTGCGCCAGCACTTCGGTCAACACGTCGCGCCAGTGGTGTTGGCCCTGCAGATCGGAGGCGCTGTCATCCTGCTGGATGGCCCAGCCGTTGATGGTTTCGGTCTGGGCGCGAGCCAGCGCCAGATCCGCTCTGGCCAGTACGGCTTCGATTTTCTGGCCGCTGCTGAGCTTGGTCAGCCCCGAGTAACCGGTGCTCTCCAGCTCGTGCTGATCCTGATAGTGATCGAAGGCCACCTTCAAATCCTGCCCCAGCAGATGGGGGGGAATATTGGCCACCGGTTGTACCAGCACGGCGAAATCGGCCCCCGAAATGCGATAGACCTGATTGCCCGGGAAGCGGCTTACCACCCGCTTGATAAGGGCCGCCATGTCCTTGATGTAGGCATCACCAGACTGGAAGCCGCGCTGGGCGTTGATCTTGCCAAGCTCGGTGGCACGGATCAGCACCAGGGTCGCGGTCTGGGTGTCCTGATCCCGCTGCAGCAACTCGGTCATGTCGCGGCGAAACGCGTGGCGGTTGAGTAGCTGGGTCAGCTCGTCGGTGGTGGCCAGGTTGCTGAGCTCGGTCAGCTGGCGATGGGCGCTCTGCTCGGCGCTTTCGAACTGCTCCAGCAGCTGTTGCAGCACCTCCCGGGAGGCGGGCTCATCGAGTTGTGAGGGATCCCGCCCTCTGATCGCCTTGACCCAGGTGAGCTCCTGATGCTGGATCATGCCATCCATGGTGCGGATGGCCAGCATCAACAGCAGGATCATGCCAAGCAGTGTGGTGGCCAGAATAATCACCAAAGTGAGCGGTGTGCTCTGAAGGGCCAACCAAACTGCTTGCAGGAGCAGCAGGGGTATGGTCACTATGGTGGCGATCAGAAAGAGGGTACGTCCGAGCTTGTGAACCATCTTGTCATCCTTGAAGTGGCTGCTTTGTGGGGGAATTTTAACCAAGCTGGCGGAGCAAAGCATGCTATTCCTCGCAACTCGGTGAAAAGGGTCAATTGAGATCGGTTAAATGTGAGTGAAACCACTTTCACAGGTGCCGAAACAGGCGAAGATGAGTTGAAAATAGATCAAACAAGGCAGAGGTAAATCATGTTGTTAGAGCCCGAAAATAGTGCCAAAGCACGACAATTATTGAACCAGAGTATGGCACTGGTGCTGGCGGGTGGACGTGGTAGTCGCCTGAAGCAGTTGACTGACAACCGCGCCAAGCCTGCCGTCCATTTCGGTGGCAAATTCCGGATCATTGATTTTGTGCTCTCCAACTGTATCAACTCGGGGATCCGCCGCGTTGGTGTAGTCACCCAATACAAGTCTCACAGCCTGCTGCGTCACCTGCAATCGGGCTGGTCCTTCCTGCGTTACCAGATGAACGAATTCATCGACTTGCTCCCTGCCCAGCAACGGGTGGACGAGGTGCACTGGTATCGCGGCACCGCCGATGCCATCTATCAGAACGTCGATATCATCCGTGACTACGGCCCCAAATACCTGGTGGTGCTGGCGGGGGATCACATCTACAAGATGGATTACGCCGCCATGCTGCTCGACCATGTGCGCCTCGGTGCCAAGGTGACGGTCGCTTGTATCGAGGTGCCGCGGGCCGAGGCATCCGCCTTCGGGATCATGGATATCGACGAGCAGCGCAAGATCCGCGCCTTCGTCGAAAAACCGGCCAATCCGCCCGCCATGCCGGGTTGTGAAGATCGCTCGCTGGCCTCCATGGGGATCTATATCTTCGAGGCGGAGTACCTCTACCAACTGCTGGAGGAGGATATTCACAATCAGGACTCCAAACACGACTTCGGGATGGATGTGATCCCCCGCATCGTGGAGGAGGGGATGGCATTTGCTCACCCCTTCAACATGTCCTGTGTCGGGGCGCGCGAGGGGCAAAAGCCCTATTGGCGTGACGTGGGCACGCTGGACTCCTTCTGGGAAGCGAACATGGATCTCGCCTCCGTGCTGCCCGAGCTCGATATCTACGATCAGAACTGGCCTATCTGGACCAGCCAGACCCTGACGCCACCGGCCAAGTTTGTGCAGGACAGAAATGGCCAGCACGGCATGACCATCAACTCCATGTTCTCGGGCGGTACCATTGTCAGCGGATCGTTTGTGCTCAATTCGGTACTCTTTACCAATGTGCGGGTGCACTCCTTCTGCACCCTGGATCAAGCCATCATCTTCCCCGGGGTCGAGATTGGCGCCGGTTGCCGTCTGCGCCGGGTGGTGGTGGACAAGGGATGTGTGCTGCCCGATGGGCTGGTGGTGGGCGAGAATGCCGATGAGGATAGCCGCCGCTTCTACCGCTCCGAGCAGGGGATTGTGCTGGTGACCAAGGAGATGCTGGACAAGCTGGTTTGAGGGAGACCCTTGAAACTGTGTCAGACGCTGTAATGAAAAGGGAGCCAATTTGGCTCCCTTTTTCATGCTGGTGAATGGCGAGGATTACTCGCTAACCACTGCTTTAGCGGCCATCACCATGGCGGTGCCGTGCTTGCCACCGGCAGCGGTCACTTGCGGTACGCCATCTTCATCGGTGTCGCTGCCGGCACCTTCGATGATGTTCTCGCCGGAGTCACCAATCCACTCGGCCATCTGCATGCCACCGTTGACGGTGCCACGGAACCAGCTGACGTACTGACCGGTCAGCTTGGCCAGCTCCAGCTCGGGCGCCTTCTCGGCCCCTTCGTTGCGCAGGTTCAGCATGGCAGAGCGCAGGGCGCCGGAGATGGCAGCCTGGGTCCAGGGGGTGTATTCACCCTGTTTACCCGCCAGCCAGGTGCCCGCTTTGGCATTGAAGTAGGCCTTGTCGGCAGCGATAAACAGCTCGCGGGCGGCAGTGCGGTACTTGGCATCGGAGGTAGCGAGGAACGCAGCCGTCAGACCACGGATGGCGGCGAACTGCGCATCGATGGAGTAGCCGGCATCGAGCTTGCCACCCAGGGTTATGCCGTCATGCACCAGACCATTTTTGCCCTTGAGGTTGGCAAGGATGAAATCGGCCTGCTTGCGGATCAAGTCGAGCGCCTCTTGACCCTGCTTGGTCTTGAGGTTCAGCTCGCCATTGTCACCGGCGGCGTAACCGACCGGCAGCGCGTCCTGAGCGCGCTGGAAGATCTGCAGGGCGACCAGTGCGTAAGCGGCGTCAAAGGTGGTGACGTGTTTGCCCTGTTTGCCTGCCTGCCAGCTGTCGACCAGGGTGCCAGCCTTGGCATCAAAGTGCAGGGCCGCCAGGTTCTTGAAGGTGAGGTTGGAGAGATTGATCGCCAGCGAAAAGGCATCGCTGCCCGCAACGGCTTTGCCCAGGTCATTGGTCTTGTTGGCAGCCGGTGCGGCGGCAAACGGCGCACCGTCAAACACGGCGTGGAAGGCCGGGTTCTGGTTGGTGTTAGCGCTGCGCTGATCGCTGAAGGCATAGAACTCGGAGAGCGGCCACAGCATCATCCAGGCATCGCGCAGCTGGGCGGAACCATCCACCACCTCCAGCTTACCGATGGCGCCGGCATCGTTGTTGCTGGTTTCGGTCACTTTCACCTGATGGGGGAAGTAAATCACGCCCTTGGCCGGATCGTACTGCGGGGTGATCTTGGCGCCCAGTTGCTTGCCGTCGAAGCCAAGCTGGTTCTGCATGATGGCCAGCTTGTCGATGGATTGCTCGGTCAGCATCATGCCGTTGAAGCCGTCGGCGGCAGAGACGCCCAGCTTGTGCTTGCCATCCTGATCCATGGTGGCGGAGGCGGCTTCTACCTCTTCATCGGTCTCGGCCACGTGCATGCCGCCGAGGAAGTCTTGCGACCACATCACCTCTTTGAGCAGGATGCCGCCCACGGCTGCGGGTACCAGCAGGTTGTCACTGCCGCTCCAGCGCAGGGTGCTGTAGTCACGGAAGTAGGCGGGCACCTGGGTCTTGACGGTCTTCTCGGTCCCTTTGGCGGTCTTGATGGTGATCTGATCGCCATTGACCGGAGTGGCGTTGACGGCCTGGGCAAACTCTGGATTGGCGGAGGCGTAGGGCAGGGAGAGGGGATACATGCCTTGCGGCACTTCATCAGCCGGGAAGCCAACCGCATCGGCCATGGCCAGCACCCGTTGCCCCAGAGAGGCCATGGTGCCACCACGGGCCAGGTTTTGCGGCCCGTTCACCAGATGTGGGCCCATGCCGGATTGGTAGTTGAGGGCGTACATCGCCTCTTCGGAGTATTCGTAGGATTCGATGCCGGCAGCGAAGTCGAACGGAGTTGGTTCATCGGCACGGTTGGCATCCAGCACATCCAGATCCAGCCCCAGTGCTTCGGCTAGCGGCTCGCCAGAGAGCTCGAATTCGGTATAGGCCAGCATGTTGGCGGCGGTATTGAATGTCTTGTCTTCGACCTTGACGGCAGCGTGTGCGGCGCCGCTGATCAATGCGCAGGCGATCGCCTGAACCAGTACGGTTTTTCTCATGTCCCTTCTCACCATTGGTTTTATTATTGACGCTTCTCATGACGAATCTAAATGAGAATGGTCTGCATTATGCTGTGTTGAGGGTGACTTGAGAAGTAAAAAACCGTCCCGATCGGCTGCACGTTAAACCGGATGTGCGCTGTCGAAGAGGACGGTTATCTGTTGAACGCGCTGAAAGTGCCAGCGCTGCGGGGATCAGAGCAGCTTGAACGGGATGACCAGACGGCCAGGCTCCACCTTGAGGGCTTCGACTTTCTCCTTGATCCTGGCTTCGTTCTTGCGGCTGCTGTCGAGGCGATAGACCGGGGTCTGCGACAGGAACAGGGAGAGCGACTGATTGAAGGTGGGCAGCAGCGGGGTGAGGGCGGCCCCGATATCGGCCGGCTCAGTCTTGACCGAGACCAGCTCAAGGTCGCGCAGATAGATAGCGCCCTGATCGGCTACATAGTCCGGACGGGCGCTCAAAGCAAAGCGGATCTTCATCTGCTGGCTGCCAAGGGGGCTGCTCACCTGCAGGTCGCCAGCGGCGTCCAGCTCGATGCGATCTGCTTGTTTGCGGCCGATACGGCTCTGCATCTCATCCAGACGGATCTTGCTCGACATGATGCCGGGGATCCCCAGCTGTTTTTCAAAAGAGACCTGATCTTTGAGGTACTGGTTGATTTCGGCCTCGCTGACGTTGTACTGGGTCAGGGAGCAGGCCCCCAGCAATAGGGCGAGAGGGAGTAACAACAGCTGTTTCAACATGATGGATTCCGCTTGGGCAACTATGATGGCGCTATCTTACGCGATAACGGGCGTGGAATGAGAGCCTCATACCGTGGGAAATCACGGAGTTGCTGCATTCCCGATTGTTTTTTGGTAACCGCCGGGTTCATCATCGACGGGTGAGCGGAATAGGGCCGATCAGTTGGCTGCGGGTGTGGGTCTACGCGATAACAGAGAGCGAGAAGAGCACAGAGAACAAGGAGATCGCAATGGTTCTGATGGGCAAGGTTGGCCGCAGGGCGCTGCTGTGGCTTGGCTGCATGATGGGACTCTGGAGCCCATCGCTGTGGGCCGAGGTGAAAGTGATCCCGGTCTTCGAGGCGCAGGCGGCGGTGCAGACCCTCAAGGAGATCTATCCCCAGCTTGGGGTAAGCGCCATGGGTAACCAGCTGGTGCTGAGCGGAACGCCAGCCCAGCTGCAGGAGGCCGAAGCCACGTTGGCGCAGATCAACCAGCCGCCGCAAAGCCTGCTTATCGAGTGGCGGGTGGATGGGGCTGCCAGCGGTCAGCAACTGGGGGGCTCAATCAGTCGCGACGAGGCCAAGCGGCAGTGGCTGCTCGATGGCAATGCCCAGCAGTATCAGCGCAGCCAGAACGACAGTTGGCAGGTGCGCGGGCTGTCGGGTCGTCCCGTGCTGCTGCAGATGGGCTCCTATCAGCCGGTGACCTTCTATCAGTGGAACGGGGGCGCCGTGGTGGGGATGATGCCGCTGGTGAATGGCCTCTATGCTACGGCCACCTTGATTGGCGATCGGGTGCAGATTGCGCTCAGCAGCGAACAGGCGAGGCTGGATCAGGGCACCATCAATCGTGGGCAGAGTGCCACCGAGGTCAGTGGAGCCCCTGGCCAGTGGCTGACGGTGGGGGAGCTCTCGACCAGCTCGGCAGATCAAGGGAGCCGCCTCGGTACCCAGCTACAGGGAGCGCGAGGCAGCCAGAGCGAGCGCCAGACCCTGCAGATCCGGGTCACCCGCCAATAAGTAATTCACCCTGTTTTGTCATGCCCGACTTTCTGGGAAACAGCCTGCTCGTAAGCATGTAGTCAACTGAGCTGGCCGGGTAGGAATCAGAGTCATCATCGAGTCGGGTTGAGACTGAGCGAAAACAGGGAATCTGGATTGCGAGCAGCCAAGGATGATGGGAAAGCGAGATACGTTTGAGGCAAACAACAGCAGATACGAAAAAGCCCAGCCAAAAGGCTGGGCTTTAGAATTTGGCTCCCTCGACAGGACTTGAACCTGTGACATACGGATTAACAGTCCGCCGTTCTACCGACTGAACTACGAGGGAAAAGTGGCTCCTCCTACTGGACTTGAACCAGTGACATACGGATTAACAGTCCGCCGTTCTACCGACTGAACTAAGGAGGAATTGCCTGTCTCGTCAAGACGGGGCGAATATTAATGACCAGGGCGACGGGTGTCAACCCGCGAATTTACCGAAAACCGGATTTTCGGACTGTTTGCCCAAAAGTTGCGCTTTGCGGTTTATTTTCAGCACAATCAGTCCCTTGCCATCACCGCCCCCAACCGGCCCAGGGGTTATTGGCTCGGTTCGCATCAACCTGATGATGCCAGCATGATGTCGCGAACGTGCTGGTAACCAGGCGAGGCTCAAATGGTAATCTTTGTGGCTAAAAGGGGGAGAGCTGGAGTCAAGATCGGCGATTTGGCGGTAAATGGGCCAAATCATGGGGCAGAGTGCTTTTCATTGATCCTGCCCATCGAAAAAATGGCCCGTCTGGAGTAAGGTTACGCAGGATACCATCGCCGCGTCGACAGCTCTGCCGGCCCTTGATGATGATCGGGCGCCGGATCTCTCCGGCCTTTATCTCCCTCTTCTGGTATTACGATATACATGCACAAGCAAGCCTCTTTAAATAGCGTGAAGCTCGCCATAGCCTTACGCCAGTCCTGTATTGATGAACCCTATAGCATGGCCCGCTTCGGCCGTGATCTTATCGCCGGTGTGACGGTGGGCATCATCGCCATCCCGCTCGCCATGGCGCTGGCCATCGCCAGCGGTGTACCGCCGCAACACGGTCTCTATACCGCCATCATCGCCGGTATCGTGATCGCCGTGACCGGTGGCTCCCGTTACTCCATCTCCGGCCCGACCGCTGCCTTTGTGGTGATCCTCTATCCGGTCGCCCAGCAGTTCGGGGTCGGTGGTCTGTTGATGGCGACGCTCATCTCCGGCCTCTTTCTGGTGGCGATGGGGATGGCCCGTCTTGGCCGCCTTATCGAGTACATTCCCCCGTCAGTGACGCTGGGCTTTACCGGTGGTATCGCCATCGTGATCGCCACCTTGCAGATCAAGGACTTCTTCGGCCTGAGCGTGCCCGAGATGCCGGAAACCTATCTGGGCAAGGTCGAGGCGCTGGCCGCCGCCCTGCCAAGCTGGCAGTGGGGCGATACCCTGGTGGGGGTCGCAACGCTGGCCGTGCTGCTGCTCTGGCCGCGCTTGCGTCTTCCTGTGCCCGGCCACTTGCCCGCGGTGCTGGTCGGGGTAGGTCTGGGTTTTGGCCTCCATTACTTCGGGGTGGATGTGGCCACCATCGGCAGCAAGTTCAGCTATACCCTGGCCGATGGCACTCAAGGGATGGGGATCCCGCCCATCGCACCAACTCTGGTGATGCCTTGGGCCTTGCCCGGGCCGGATGGCTTGCCGGTCGAATGGAACCTGGCGGCTATTGAGCGGCTGCTGCCTGCCGCCTTCTCCATGGCGATGCTGGGGGCGATCGAGTCGCTGCTCTGCGCCGTGGTGCTCGATGGGATGACCGGTCGCAAACACAGCTCCAACGCCGAGCTGGTGGGGCAGGGGCTTGGCAATATCTTCGCCCCCTTCTTTGGCGGCATTACCGCTACCGCCGCCATCGCCCGCTCTGCCGCCAACGTGCGTGCCGGCGCTACGTCCCCCATCTCGGGGATCGTGCATGCGCTGGTGGTGCTGGCCGCCATTCTGGTGCTGGCCCCCTGGCTCTCCTGGTTGCCGCTCTCGGCCATGGCTGCCTTGCTGCTCATCGTGGCCTGGAATATGAGTGAAGCGCACAAGGTGGTGGAGTTGATCCGTCGTGCCCCCAAATCCGATGTGCTGGTGCTGCTGGTCTGCCTGTCACTCACCGTCATTTTCGACATGGTTATCGCCATCACCTTCGGGGTGATTCTGGCCTCCCTGCTCTTTATGCGCGAAATCGCCAAGATGACCAAACTGCACGATTTGGCCGAGCACAAGCGCTATGCCCATGAGTTGCCGGACAATGGCTTGCTCTACAAGATCAACGGCCCGCTCTTCTTCGCTGCGGCCGAACGGGTCTTTGCCGAGCTGGAAGCGCAAGTGAAGGGGCACAAGGTGCTGGTGTTGCAGATGGAGGCGGTTTCCATCCTCGATGCGGGCGGCCTGTCTGCCTTCCTACACTTTGGCAAGCAGATGGCCAAAGCCGGTGTCGAGTTGCGGGTGGCCGAGTTGCAGTTCCAACCGCTCAAGACCCTGGCTCGCGCCAAGGTGCGACCGCAGCCCGGCAAGCTGGAATTCTACGGTTCGCTGGAAGAGGCGCTCAAAGGTGAACATTTGCACGAAGCGGCAGTAAATTGATTGAAAGGGATACGAAACGGCATATTTTTGGTCATTTGGTTCGGATATTGAGCAAATGAACGCAAAAAGTAAAAAATTGCATTGACCAAAAGCCATCGTATCCCTTACATTACGCCCCGTCGCCGCGGCATGGTCCGCCAGCGAATGTGCAGCTCAAGCACACAAAGCAGTGAGCAAAAATTTGGTGAGGTGTCCGAGTGGCTGAAGGAGCACGCCTGGAAAGTGTGTATACGGCAACGTATCGAGGGTTCGAATCCCTCCCTCACCGCCAAATTGAAAAGCCTTGATGGAAACATCAGGGCTTTTCTTTATATGCGATTTTTGATACGTCCTCTGCTCATCATCTCTCATGCAATCCATTACTTGAGTAATCAGATTCTTGTTGCGATGTACCCGTTTGCGATTGGCATTGATGCCAACGTGCGTTGTGATAGTGATAATCTCTTTTTTGTGCAAAATATTGCGCAGCACCTAGTTTTATCCACTTCATTTGCAATCATTAGCCACCAATAATTTTTATTTGCGCAACTTTTTGCGTGAGTGAACCTTGGTGTTTGATTGTTTTGGTTATAACCTATTGATAATAAATGAATAAAAATAATGGCATGGTCGCTGCTAAAGGTTGGTCGAGTGCTATCTCGTTTAACCAACTTATTTAGGAGCATACACATGCCAACTCCATGTTATATCAGCATCGAAGGTAAAACCCAGGGCAATATCACCGCCGGTGCCTTCACTTCCGATTCTGTCGGCAACATCTTCGTGCAAGGTCACGAAGACGAGATGCTGGTACAAGAGTTCCAGCACGTTGTCACCGTCCCGACCGACCCGCAATCCGGTCAGCCTGCCGGTCAGCGTGTCCACAAGCCGTTCAAGTTCACCGTTGCCCTGAACAAAGCCGTACCGCTGATGTACAACTCTCTGGCTTCCGGCGAGATGCTGCCGAAAGTGACCCTGAAGTGGTACCGCACCTCCGTTGAGGGCAAGCAGGAGCACTTCTTCTCCACCGTTCTGACCGATGCCACCATCGTTGACATCGACTGCCAGATGCCGCACTGCCAGGACCCGGCGAAGTCTGACTTCACCCAGCTTATCCAGGTCTCCATGGCTTACCGCAAGATTGACTGGGAGCACACCGTTGCCGGTACCTCTGGTGCTGACGACTGGCGTGCGCCTATCGAGGCGTAACGGCTCGTTTTCCTTTCTTTGTTTTAGTTCTCTAGAAGTGCTGTCCACGTGGTCCGTTTCCGTAGCACGTAGATGTTTCCCCAGCCTGATTAATCCCGCAGGCTGGGGCTTTTATGTTTTGCCATCCCCCTGTTCTGACGTTCGGTGCTGAGTGATGGCAAAGCACACAAGAGGTTTGAATTATGTGTCCCTCCATTGCACTGCTCGGTGATATCGGCACCGACCACGACGGCTTTCCACCGACCCCGGTGATAGCAGCCAGTCCTGACGTGTTCCTCGATGGTAAGCCTGTTGCCCGCCAGGGTGACCCGTTAGCACCCCACGACAAGCCCATCGCCGTCACTGGCACTGCGGTGGATTGCGGTGGTGTGGTGATTGGTTCCGGTAGCGGACAGGCAGGATAAGGAACAAGGTCATGGCACAGAGCACAGGATTACAATTTACCGTCAAGGTTGGCACACTGGTTGACAGCACCTTTGCGGTCGCAAGCTTCAAGCTGGATGAGGGCTTGAACCGTCCCTTTAACCTCCACCTTGAGGTCGCCAGCCAGCAACCGGACATCGACTTTGGCGCCGTGCTGGACCAGCCCTGTGAGTTGATGGTGTGGTACAACGGCGAGCTGCAGCGCCGGGTGTGCGGGGTGGTCAGTGACTTCGCACAGGGTGACAGCGGCTTTCGCCGTACCCGTTACAGCATTGAGGTGAAACCGGCCCTGTGGCGACTGGGGCTGCGCCAGAACTCCCGCATCTTTCAGGCGCAAAAGCCTGATGAAATCCTCAGCATCCTGTTGCAGGAGCACGGCATCACCGATCATGCCTTTGCTCTCAAGAACGAGCATGCCCAGCGGGAATACTGCGTGCAGTACCGCGAAACCGACCTCGATTTTGTGAATCGCCTTGCCGCCGAAGAGGGGCTCTTCTACTTCCACGAGTTTGAAGCGGGCAAACATCGTATCGTCTTTGCCGATGACGCGGCCGCCCTGACCGCTGGCCCCGAGCTCTTCTTCAACCTCGGCAACCGCTCGCTGGAACAAGGTCCCTATGTCCGTCAGTTCCACTACCGTGAGGCGGTACGGCCAAGCGATGTAGAGCTCAAGGACTACAGCTTCAAGACGCCGGCTTATGGCCTCTCCCACAAAAAGCAGGGTAGCGATCTCGAGCATCAGCGCGATACCTATCAGCATTTTGACTACCCGGGTCGCTACAAGCAGGACGGCAGCGGCAAGGCCTTTGCCCAGCACCGGCTCGATGCCCTGCGCAACGACGCGGTGGCGGGCAGTGGCAAATCCAACAGCGCAGCCCTCTTGCCGGGACAAAGCTTCGCGCTGACCGAACACCCCAATGGCAACCTCAATACCGACTGGCAAATCGTTCATATCTGCCATACCGGTGAACAACCGCAGGCGCTGGAGGAAGAGGGGGGCAGCGGCCCGACCGTCTACCACAACGAATTTGGCGTGGTGAAGGCGAGCACCACCTGGCGCGCTCGCATCGGCAGCCCCGAGGCCCCCCACAAGCCCATGGTGGATGGCCCGCAAATCGCCATCGTGGTAGGGCCAGAGGGGGAGGAGATTTACTGCGACGAACATGGCCGGGTGAAGCTGCAGTTCCCGTGGGACCGTTACGGCAGCTCCAACGACCAGAGCTCCTGCTGGGTACGAGTATCCCAAGGCTGGGCCGGCGGCCAATACGGCATGATGGCCATCCCGCGTATCGGCCACGAGGTCATCGTCTCGTTTCTGGAGGGTGACCCCGACCAGCCCATCGTGACGGGGCGTACCTACCACGCTACCAACCGGCCGCCGTATGAGCTACCTGCCAACAAGACTCGCACCGTGCTGCGCACCGAAACCCACAAGGGCGAGGGCTTTAACGAGCTGCGCTTTGAAGACCAGGCGGGGCAGGAAGAGATTTACATCCACGGTCAGAAAGACCTGAACGTGCTGATAGAGAACGACGCCGCCTGGCATATCAAGCACGACGAGCACCGCGATATCGACAACGAGCGGGTGACCCGCATCAAGGCCAACGACCACCTGACGGTGGAGGGTGAGAAGCGTGACCAGATCAAGGCGGACTATTCGCTGACGGTCGATGCTTCCCTGCACCAAAAGCTGGCCCAGTCGCTGCTGGTTGAGGCTGGCCAAGAGGTTCACATCAAAGCTGGTAACAAGATTGTGCTGGAAGCAGGCTCCGAGCTGACCCTCAAAGTCGGCGGCAGCTTTGTGAAGGTTGACCCCAGTGGCGTCACCCTGGTCGGTCCCACTATCAAGATGAATTCTGGCGGCAGTCCCGGCTCGGGCTCCGGTTGGGCGGGTCAAATGCCCGGCTTGCCGGGGGCGGTTAAGGTACCACCCGCACCACCAGCCACTATCCCGGCGAGCGCGATTCAAAAGAGCATGGAATCCATGGCCCCGTTGGTGAAGCCCTGCCCCTTTGCCCAGGGAGGTAAGGCATGACATTTCAAGAGTGGCGTAGCCAACACCCCGGCCAACTGTTTGCCATCGTTGATGCCGCGCTCGATACCACCGCCGTGGCGGACTACTGCAACCAAGGTGGTGCCAATGCCATCCCCTTGTTTGCCGGTACGGCCTTCGCGGACCAAGCCGAACAAGGCCCCTGGCTACTGCCCGACCCAGCTCCTGAGTTTATTGCGGCTCACCCGCAACTGGGGGGCGTCTACGTCACAAGCGATGCAGCTATCGATGTCGTCCAGCAGCACTGGCAAAGCCTGATAGAGGTGGCTTGTGAAGGTGAGGTGATGTGGCTGCGTTATGCCGATAACCGGGTCTTTCCCAAGATACTGGCCACCATGAGCCAGCAGGAACTCGATGATGTCCTGGGGCCCTGCTCAAGCCTGTGGGCCACCGACAGTGTGTGGCAACGCACGCCTGATAACGAATTCACTCCCCGCCAAGCCCCCTGGTTTCGCATTCAGCCTCACCATCTGGCGCCACTCTATGACGAAAACCGTCACGCCTACATCCTCTCTCGCCACTTTTGGCAACGGATGGAGGATATGATGGCGCGTCATCCCAATCCGGAAGCCGCCATTACCACCGTCCTCAAGCAGGCCAATCAAGCAGGGCTGGCAGGTGACGTCCTTGATGGCGTGGTGGCAGGTGCACTCACGCTACAGGCAAGCATGGCGCTGGATGCCATCAGAGCGCCGTTGATGCTGACCGATGACGAAATGGCTCAGGTGAATAACTGGCTGAACAAACACCCTGACTTGATAGGAGCAGTGTAATGGCTATCAGTGCCCACTGCATACCCTGTGAAAAGTACAACTGCTGGATTGAGATAGACGTTCGCGACGAACAGAACCGCTCGTTCAAGGGGCAAAAGGTCACCTTGACCGATGCCACTGGCACCAGCAAAACCGTGACTCTGAAAGATGGCTCAACCCTGGTTGAAGGCTTTGCGGTGGGGCCGGTGACGGTCAAGTTCGAGACCCAGCCTTGGCTCAAAGCCGCTCAATCTCGTGAAGCCCTGAAAGAGGGCGAAACCAGCCAGGTTCCCGCCTACACCGAGAAATTTTGGGGGCACTGTGACGTGAAGCGCGAGCATGTCAAAGTGACCACCGGCGACCTCTGCCTCAGCGACCCAGAACAGCCGCTACCGGAAGCGCACAAAGCCGGGGCCCAACCACCGCGCTTTATCACCAAGCACTCCTACGTGATTGAGGTGAAAGGCTATCAGCTCACCACCCTGCGTATCGGCGTGTTCTTTGATGGCACCGCCAACAACACCTTCAAGCACAGGGAAGGGAAAAGTGCATTGGAGACAGCATTGGCTCAATGCAGCCCAGAAGAGCAGCAGGTATTGCTGGAGCAGTGTTTTGAAGGGGCGTTACCTGATGGCCTCAATAACAGCGAGAAAAACGACATCACCAATATTGGCAAGGCCAGTGACCTATATCTACGTAATGACAAAGCTCCTGAGTTAAGTGTCGCGGTGTACATCGAAGGCATCGGCACGACCAAAGGTGAGGATGACGCCACCGCAGGCTTAGGGGCAGATAAGGGCCAGACCTCCAGCGCCTCCCGAGTCGAAGAGGCTTGTCGTACCCGGATTGTTGCAGAAATAAAAGAACAACTGGAGAACATACTGCCCACCATTGAGTGCATTCATAAGGTCGAGTTCGATGTGTTTGGCTTTAGCCGGGGCGCCTCTGCCGCTCGCCAGTTTGTAAACCGTATCGATAAGAAAGGGGACCACCCACTGGTGGAGGCCATGGCTGCTGACCCCGATATTCCCTTGAAGGCGGGCTTTGACTGGGCCAGTCGCGATGATGTGCGAATCCAGTTTGTCGGGTTGTTTGATACCGTGGTCAGTTCCTATCTGTGGGGTAAACGTAATGTGACGCTGGCCCCTGACTGTGCCGAGCGGGTGGTGCATATCGTTGCTGCCGATGAGTGGCGCTATCACTTTGACTTGACCCGTATCACCGACGATGCAGCAGGCACCACACTCGCGGAGAATTTTACCGAAGTGATTATTCCCGGCGCCCACTCCGATATCGGTGGCGGCTATTACAGCCGCTGGAGTTTGCGTGATCCCAACTACGCATCACCGCTGATCACTGAAAACTGCGTGATCGCGACCTTCAATACCGATGCGATGCCACATGTTCATCCCATCGATGCCCAAGCATATCGCGATGCCAGTACTTACGCCAAAATGCGGGCTGGACAAGGCTGGGCCAAAGGCGTTGTGTCTCTGGCTAGCCATAGTGATGCCACTCAGCTTGGTTATCTGAATGTGCGTCCCAGGGCTCTGGGGCCGATCACGGGCAGTCAATCAGGGGGCCATAGAAATATCTGCGTCGATGTGGTTCTGCACCGGGTGGTGGAGGGGGAATATTCACGCATACCGCTGCACATGATGGTAGAAGCGGCGCGTGATGCTGGAGTGCCTTTGAACAAGTGGGTATCACAAGGTGATAATGCTTACCGTTTGGATAGCACACTTTCGTATCCCACAGTGAACTTGGCCAAACTCGATGAGCTATGGGTTGATGTGGCCAAACGGCGCGGAGAGGTGATCAACCTGGCTCGCAGCTTACCTGACGATGTGTACCAAAAGTTGCGGCTAAGTTATTTGCACTACAGCGCTGACACTGGACTGGTCAACAAACCCAACAGAGTTGGTGACAAAGAAATCCGTAAGCTGACGGGCAATGATAAGGGAGGTTATTAATGCGCTGGATACTCTTACTGCTGCTGTTGCCATTAGTCGCAGCCTGCCAAGCAGCCCCCTCCGGTCCAAAACAACTGAACTGGCGCCATATGGTGGGCACCAATGCTGATGAATTATGGGTGACTGAGGTGCTCTTTTATCGTCAAGGCAAGTTGGTTGATGCCTCAACCAATGGGGCTCTACGCTCAGTTAGCACTAACTCGTTAAAAGAGAAAGAATACCGCTGGAGCATAGGCAAGGGTCGCAGAGATATTCACCCCGCCCCCGATCGGGTAGAAGTGGAGTGGATTTCATTCCACGATAAAAAGCGCTATCGCATTAGCCTGGCCTTGCCAGCAGAGTTGGAAAGCATGATTGCGCAACCTTATCGAATCAAGGTGAGGGATGAGTGGCGTGAAGTACGCCGAGATAACATTGGCTTAGGTATGGCCACCGGCGGTTATGTGGAAGCATTTTTAACCAACGCTAAAGTGAAGCCTGATATCTTGCTGGCTCGGGGGATTGCTAAGGAAATTCAAACCTCGCAAGACAAGGAAAATCCTGTCACCAAAGTATACAAAGAGTGGTTTGACGATTTTGACAAAGCATACGGTAATGCCTACAAGCAATATCCAGTTCCTAGCGGAATGGCTTGGGCTCCCATCATGGATGCCTACCGCGCAACTCAACCCAAGACAGATACTGACCCAGTAAGGTAATACCATGGAGGTTGAAAGTGCCGGCTAAGGGTACCAAACCAACATCACCAGATGTCCTCCCGCGGCAGCTCACGCCAGAGGAGATTGAAGCTCTGCGCCGCCGACACATTGATAATATGAAGGCGCTTGAAACCATGGATCTCTCCCATCTAGAGCAGGATGTACCAACACAGAGATGAAATATATCGTCGCATTGTTGTGGTTCAGCCTGTCATTAGTTGCCTGCGCGGCGCCACAACCTTTGCCTAAATTTGATTGGGATTATGGTACAGGCAGTAATATAGATCTTACTAAGAACACCAAGACAGAGTTCTATCTTGGAGGGAAACAAGTTTATTCCGACCGTCTGGCCGGTGGCGGAGCTGGAGGTCTACTTACCGATAGAATCAAGACGCAACGTTATTATTGGGCGGGCGGTGGTGGCCTGCCTACCGACGGTATTCCCATCCCCGATAAAGCTGTGATTGAGATGGTTTCCTTCCATGATCGCAAGCGCTACCGCATAAAGGTGGACTTGCCTGCCAATCTGGAGCAACAGATGCGCCAGGTCTACTCTGTTGAGGATCGTTATGACCGCCGTAGCTGGCTCTATTTTGGCCTAGCGCCCGGCGGCTATTTTGAGGTGTTGCTCAAGGGAGATAGGCTAAATGTTAAGCCAGATATTCTGCTTACTCGTGGTATTGCCGAAGTTGTGACCGATGATTGGTATGACCAGAGAGTACCGATTGCGCGCCAATATGGAATGGATGATTTTGATAAGAAATATGGTGAGCTATTCAAGCAATACCCAGTTCCCAATGGCATGGCTTGGGCCCCGATCATGGACGCCTACCGCGCCGCACAGCCCAAAACAGATACTGACCCGGTCCAATGATGACCTCCATGCGCTGGATACTCTTACTGGTGTTGTTGCCGCTAGTCACTGCTTGTCAGGCCGCGTCTACCCCACCCAAAAATTTGGAGTGGTGGCATATGGTTGGTTCCAACTCAGATGAACTATGGGTGACCGAGGTACTCTTTTATCGCCAGGGTAAATTGGTTGATGCTTCGACGAATGGTTCTGCCGGATTTTTTGGGGCTGAAGGGTTAAAAGAAAAAGACTATCGCTGGAGTATTTCAAAAGGGAGCCACACCACACGACCAATTCCAGATCGGGTGGAACTGGAGTGGATTTCATTTCACGACAAAAAACGCTATCGCATTAGCCTGGCATTGCCAGCAGAGCTGGAAAGCATGATTGCACAACCTTATCGCATCAAGGTGAGAGATGAGTGGCGTGAAGAACGTCGAGATAACATTGGCTTAGGTATGGCCACCGGCGGTTATGTGGAAGCATTTTTAACCAACGCTAAAGTGAAGCCTGATATCTTGCTGGCTCGGGGGATTGCTAAGGAAATTCAAACCTCGCAAGACAGGGAAAATCCTGTCACCAAAGTATACAAAGAGTGGTTCGACGATTTTGACAAAGCATACGGTAATGCTTACAAGCAATATCCTATTCCCAGTGGTATGGCTTGGGCTCCCATCATGGATGCCTATCGTGCCGCGCAACCCAAGACGGATACTGACCCTGTGCAATGATGACTTGTACGCGCTGGATTCTCTTATTGCTGCTGTTGCCGATAGTCGCAGCCTGCCAAGCCACTCACTCCGGGCGCCTACCTAAAATAGTGTCCGGATTTAGTCGACCACTACACAGCACATAAGTCGGCGGATTTCGTTGAACTGCTGGCGGTTGTAGCCGACGAGCTTGCAGACTTTGCTGACATTATTGAGCTCTTTGGCGAGCTCTAGCAGACGGCGTTTCCGACGTACTACATTCTCGTTGGTGGTCATACGTTGGCTCCGGATAATACGATAGGCGTACCATTTTATTATCCGGTTAGAAGCCGTATGACCACCCCCTTGTTGAACCATAGTCAGATGAATAGTATCTCTACACGTGCAGCGCCAGCCGATATTGTCTCAACGTCATCATTGGACGCCCTGCGATATCATCGACAAACATTATTACCTTGGGAAAAGCCTTAGTTCAAAGTAAGACCGGCATCAACAATGAAATCCTGGCCAGTACAGCCATTAGACTCGTCAGAACCGAGGAAGAGGGCCATGCGAGCACAATGTGAGCCATCGAGACGGAATTTGAGTGCTTGCAGTTCGACAAACTGGTTCACCGCGGCAGGGTCGAGTTGCGCCCACATCGCATCCTGTTTTGGGGTGCGTATGGCGCCTGGTACAAGGCTGTTAACCCGAATGCCTCTTGCGCCCAACTCCTGCGCCAGGGTACGGGTGAAACCATGGATGGCGGCTTTTGACAGGGAGTAGCAGACTCTCCCGGGGCGACCCCTCATCCAGTTGATGGATCCCATATTGATGATGCTGCCGCTCCCTTTTTGCTCCATGCCTGGCAGCACGGCTTGGATCGCAAACAACTGGTGACGCAGATTGATATTGATGCGGTTTTCGAAATACTCCTCGGTCAGATCCTCAATTTTGTGGTGATCATCGCTGCCCGCGTTGTTGATCAGGATATCGACACAGCCCAGCTGTTGTTCAATAGTCGTAAAACACGCTTTGAGCAGAGTCAGGTCGGTGACATCGCAAAACAGAAACAGGCAGTCAAGCTCATGCGCGAGTGCTTCGCCTGCTGATTTATCAAAATCGAGGAAGGCGACTTTGGCACCCTGGCTGACAAAGGCGCGCACCAACTCTTCGCCAATGCCACTGGCGCCACCTGTGATAACGGCGACCTTGCCGGCAATAGAGTGATATTGTACTTGCTGGGAATAGTTCATAACTGCTCTCCGTGAGTCATAGATTGAATTCATCTGGCAACATTAGAAAAAGTATTTAACACCAATGCGGATCCGGTATGCTTCTGCATCATAGGCAATATTTCTATCGTACCACTGTAATTCCAGATAAGGCATCCATTGTGGATTGATTCGATAACGGGTTTGACTGGTTAGCTCCCAGTGATGGTCTTTCCCATTAGCACTATTGAAATTGTTAACACGAGAAAAATAGTGCGATTCAAAAGTATGGGTCAAGGCTGACGTTATTTTATTGACAATATACAGTGCATATTCATTGGTGTCGTTATTATCGCCATAACCATCAAGATCCGTAGTTAGATAATTTTGATGATTGTAACGGTATCGTGCAATAACGGAAAAGTTATCGGTAAAGTTGTACTTTCCATCCAGATACGCAGAGCCACCAGAGCCAGAGCTAGAGGCGTTAACCAAACCACCGGCATTGACCGAGAGTTTGGTGGTTAAATTTAATAGCGGATACCATCCCTCAATTTCGTTATAACTGTGCTTTAGTTTGTCTAGTTTCTCGGTGTTATACGCATTGCTGGCCATAATCCCGGCACCAGAGTCCCAGTTATAGCCGAGTCGCAACAATAACTCATGTTGGTCGGTAGCAAAGTTAAATGCCTCACGGCTTTCAAAATAACCGCCCGCGAAAGCTGCGTTGCAGCATATAAGAGGGATTAAGCATATTTTGGGGTGGATACGCATAGTGATTGACTCGCCAATGGTAAGTTGATATTAAATCGTGCAGCGAT
This sequence comes from Aeromonas sp. 600774, assembly GCF_049175075.1. Taxonomy (NCBI): domain Bacteria; kingdom Pseudomonadati; phylum Pseudomonadota; class Gammaproteobacteria; order Aeromonadales; family Aeromonadaceae; genus Aeromonas; species Aeromonas sp. 600774. The sequence goes on along the minus strand of NZ_JAAKUJ010000005.1, from coordinate 124,570 downwards.
TGGCATGAGGTAAATTAATTACCTCATGCGATGGTTTTTATCAGCCAGCTATTGAATGTTTTGCTTTACCAACTTGTAAGTGGCACAGAAATCCTCACGGCCCAAACCGTTATTCAGGCCTTGCTGGTAAATGTTATTCACCAATTCGACTCCGGGCAGGGTCAGCGCCTCTTCGCCCATGAGGTTCTTCATGATGCCGATATCTTTGGCCATGTTCTCCAGCGAGAAGACTGTGTCGTAGTTCTCGGCGATCAGGGCACCTATCTTGCTGGTCAGATAGAAGTTGCTGCCGCCACCGTAAGAGACTGCGGTGTTGAAGCTCTCTTTATCGATGCCGAAATGATCGGCGGTGGCCAGCATTTCGTTGACACTGTTCTGAATTTGGGCGACCAAGGTGTTGTGCAGCACCTTCATGATCAAACCACGGCCATTACCCCCCATGTGGATCTGGTTGCTGCCCATCATGGCCAGCAACGGCTTGACCTTTTTGTAGGCGGACAGGTCGCCACCTATGTAGATCCCGAGCTCGGCAGCCACGGCGGCAGGGACCGATTTGACCACGGGCGCATCGAGCATCACGGCACCGGTTTCTGCTACCTGGCGGGATAAGGCGATTGACACGGCCGGGTCAATGGTGGACATGTCGATGGTGATCTTGCCGGGGCCAAGGTGTGGCAGCAGTTCGGTATAGACCGCTTTGACGTGTTCGGAGCGCGGTACCATGGAGATGATCACATCCGCATCGGCTGTCAACCTGGCAATGGAAGGGGAGGCGATGGCGCCTGCATCGACCACCCGGGCGACAGCCTCCTGATTGATATCGAATACCAACACATTGCCATCAAATTTTTTGACGATGTTCTTTGACATCGCTTCACCCATCAGACCAAGACCGATAAAGCCGATAGTTTTCATCCGTTGTTTTCCTTAAATGTGGGTTTAGCAAGACCGGCGATGTCAACACGCATGCTGAACAGCGCACCTGAGAACGGACGTGCTGCCAGTTCGGCGGCGTCCATATTTTCGCGAGTGGTGGTGATGAAGAGGGTCTTCATGTCCTCACCACCAAAACAGACCATGGTGGGGCAACGTACCGGCAAGGGATATTCGGCCAGCAATACCCCCTCTGCAGAGAAGCGGGCGATACGATGGCCATCAAACAGGGCGCTCCAGTAGCATCCTTCGACATCGATTGCAGCCCCATCCGGGCGCCCTTCGCCGGCGCGGGCTGCAAACTCGCGCAGCAGTTGCCGTTGACCGAGTGAACCGTCGCGGGCCAGCGGAGTGCGATAAAGGCGGCGGTTGGGGGTATCAGTGGTGTACATCCAGCGCATGTCCGGGCTGAATGCCAAGCCATTGGCTCCCAGAATGTCGCACTGGATCACCGACATCTGCAGCTCGGCATCAACCCGGCATAGCAGGGCGCCGTTGTAATCTCGTGGGCTCCAGTAAGTGCCTGCATAGAAACGACCCGCCTGATCGGTACCGCCATCATTAAAACGGGCCAGCGCTGGGTTATTGGGGTTATCGGCGACTTTTCGCTCGATCTGGCCGTGCTGATCGCACAGATAGATCCCGGTGCGCATCGCTGCGATAAAGCCACCCTGTTCGCGCAGGGCAAAACAACCCACTTCTTCGGGGAAGGGGATCGTCGTCATGACGCCGCTTTCGGGGTGATAGCGGTGCAGGCAACGCTCGAGAATATCGGTCCAGTAGAGCGCCTGTTCAGCAGTGCTCCAGGTCGGGCACTCGGGCAGATGGCCGCGGTAGTCGGCCAGTAGCAGAGCAGGATTAGGCATAGTGAGAAACCTCAAGCAGCATGGCGATCTGCAACTGCCCATTGGCTGGCACAGTGGCCATGGCCAGCGCAGGATCACCAAAGCCACCGTTGTTGATGGCATCGTTGATATGAGAAACCGGCTCGATGGCGATGAAGTCACGATCGGCGGGCGGCAGAAACAGGATGGCGTGAGGCGCATCGGGTGAGCTCAGGGTCACCATCAGCTTCTCATCTGGCCAGCGCACCCGTGCACAGCCACTCCAGTGATGGAAGCAGTTATCGACACTGGCGGGTTCAGGTTTGCGCCAGGTGCGATAGTTCCATTGGGCCGGTAGTGGCGCGAGACCAGTGGGCAGGGACTTGTGGTCGTTGAGTACCACACCGCCTGCGTCGAACTGGATCTCGGCGTGCGCCGCACGGGGAAAATAGGGGTGAAAGCCCAGCCCAGCCGGGACAGCGTGATCGGCCAGATTGTGGTAAGTGAGTACGATATGCAGCGCATTATCTTGCAGGGTAAAGCGCTGAGTTGCCCGATAAGGCCAGGGCCATTGCGCCGCGGATGCTCCCTGTGCGTCATGGTGCAGGGTCAGCACGACAGAGTCATCATCTGCATCCCCTTCTTGCCATGGCTGCTGCCAGCCGTTGCCATGAATTGAGTGGGGATGATCGCCAAAGTTACGCAGCAGGGCGTAATCACATCCGGCGAAGTGAAACCGTCCATGAGCGATACGGTTGGAGTAAGGTACCAGGGGAAAACAGCCCCCCTGGTTGACCGTGACGTTCTGACCATCGGGCAGAGAGCGCAAGATCTCCCTGCCATGCCAGGTCAGTTTGCCGATAGCGCCACCGAGCTCGGGGATGAGCTCCAGATCAAGCGGGCCGCTTTGGCGGTGAAGCCTCTTCATCAGTAAACCTCGCCACCGGATATGCTCAGACGTTCCCCCCGGATCGCGGCGAGCTGTTCACGGGCGCGAGCCAGCAGGTAACTCATGTCGGAGCCGAGCGCCACGAAGCTAAAACCCATCTCTTGATATTTGTTCACCAGCTCGGGGTTGCCACCGACGATCCCGCAAGGCAATCCCAATCGCTGGCACTTCTCCAGCCCTTCGCGGATCTTGGCTTGCACCTCGGGGTGAGAGGGATTGCCAATATGGCCCATGGCTGCGCTCATATCGCCGGGGCCGATAAAGAAGCCGGTCACTCCTTCAATGGCCATCTCTTCCATGGCATCAATGGCGTCAGGGGTCTCAATTTGCAGGATCAGGCAGAGCTCTTCCCGGGCTTTACGCACGAATTCGGGGTCGGCACCGTAACCGGACGCACGATGCACCGCGGCAAAGCCGCGTTTGCCTAGGGGAGGGTAGTAGGCCGCCTCTACCGCTTTGCGGGCTTCTGCTGCACTGTTGACAAACGGCACCATCAGCGATGTTGCACCGCCATCCAGCGCCCGTTTGATCAACACTGTGTCGTTCCAGGCCAGGCGGTAGAGTGGGGTGGTGGCCGGGTTGCTGGCACGAATGGCGCGATCGATGCGGATCGCATCCAGGCTATCGACCGGTACATGTTCCTGGTCCAGCACCAAAAAATCGAAACCGACAGTCGCCATGGCTTCCGCCACCGTATCGCTGCCAGTCATCATCCAGGTGCCCAGTGGGCGTGGACCTTGAGTAATCGCAAGTTTGAACGGATTCATTGTTTGCTCCTTTAAAAAATCGGGGGCTCGGGCACTTTGCTGCCAGCCTGGAGGAAATCGAAGTCACAGCCCTGATCGGCCTGGGTCACATGTTGTTGATAGAGTGCGGCATAAGAGCGTTCATAAACTTTGTGTACCGGTTTGAGCGTGCGGCGGCGCTCGGCCAGCTCTTCATCACTGACCAGCATGTTGAGACGGCCATTGGCGATATCGAGCTCGATGAGGTCACCGGTACGTACCAGTGCCAGTGGGCCACCAATTGCCGCTTCAGGGGCAACGTGCAGGATGCAGGTGCCATAGTGAGTACCGGACATGCGGGCATCGCTGATCCGCACCATGTCGGTGACGCCTTGTTGCAGCAGCTTTTTCGGGATTGGCAGGTTGCCCCACTCCGGCATGCCCGGCGCGCCGACCGGGCCGGCATTGCGCAGGATAATCACTGACTCCTTGGTTACCTCAAGGGCTGGGTCATCGATGTGATCCGAGAGCTCTTGATGGCTGTCAAAGACGATGGCGGGGCCCTTGTGGTGACGCAGTTCGGGTTTGGCGGCAGATGATTTCATCACAGCTCCGTTGGGACACAGATTGCCGCGCAATACTGTCAATGCACATCCACGGGAGAGCGGTACCACAGGGTTATCGAGCGAGCGGATCACGTTGTCGTCATAACATGTCGCGTTGGCAATCCACTGTGCAACGGGACGATTGGTGACCCCGATCGCATCGAGGTGGAGGAATGACTCCACCTTTTTCAGCTGGGCCATCAGACCGCCGGCGAAGAAGAACTCCTCCATCAACTGATCACCAGAGGGAAACAGATTGGCCAGCACAGGGACTTCCCGTGCTACCGACTCCATGTCTTCCAGAGTGAGGTTGATGCCTGCCCGGTTGGCCATCGCAATCATGTGGATCGCGGCATTGGTGGAGCCGCCGAGCGCCATGTAGGCCACTACGCCATTGAGGAAGTTGGCTCGGGTCAGCCAGCGGGAAGGTTTGTGATCATGCCACACCATGTCGACGATGATTTGGCCGCATTGGGCTGCCATCTGGACGTGTCGCGAGTCAGCGGCGGGGATGGAGCTGGCCCCCGGCAACATAAAGCCCATGGCATCGGCGATGGAGGTCATGGTGGATGCCGTGCCCATGGTATTGCAGGTGCCGATGGAGCGAGTCATCGCCCCCTCCAGCTCGATCCAGTCATGCTGGGTAATGGCCCCCAAGCGCAATTGGTCCCAGAACTTCTTGGTATGGGTACCGGCACCGGTGACATGGCCGCGCCATTTGCCGCTCGACATGGGGCCGGCGGGGCAGAAGATCACCGGCAAGTCCATCGAAATGGCACCCATCAGCAGGGCTGGCGTGGATTTGTCGCAACCGCCGAGCAGCACGGCCCCATCGATCGGATGCTGGCGCAGCAGCTCTTCTGCCTCCATCGCCAGAAAGTTGCGATAGAGCATGGTGGTCGGCTTGACCAATACTTCCCCGACCGACAGCGCGGGCAATTCAACGGGGTAGCCCCCCGCGGCCCAGACAGCTCGTTTGACGGCCTCGGCGCGCTCACGCAGGTGGCTATGGCAGGGGCTCATTTCACTCCAGGTATTGATGATCCCGATCACGGGCTTGCCCATGAATTCGTCGCGGTTCAAGCCACTTTGCTGACTGCGTTGACGGTGGGCGAAGGCACGGATGGTGTCGGGGGCATACCAGCGTTGGCTACGCAGCGCCGAGATATCGAGCTTGGCCAGGTTTTCACTGTTGAATGACATAGGAATACCGCTCTCTTTGTCTGATTTGATTAAGGATTAATTCAATAAAAACAGCATGTTAAATTCCCCCATTCTGACCTGCGCGAAGAGGATGGCTGTCAGGCGATGGAGTAGATTGCTCATGTATCCGGTGATGGGGTCTCCGGGGAGAAGCAAGGGCATGGCGTTGTGCCAGCTCCCGGACGATCTGTTGATAGCGGGCATCAGTGAGCGGGTAGAACAGCAACATCAAGGCTGCAGCGCAAATCAGGGCGCAGATCGGGTAGAGAAACATCAGATTAGCGATGCTGCTTTGGGTCTCGGTGCTTTGCGTCGCGTTGGGAACATAGCCTGACCATGCCAGCACCAGCCCGGGAATGAGGCCCGCAAGCGCGGCCGAGCATTTGCGGCAGAAGGTCAGACTGCAGTAGACCAGCCCCTCGGTGCGGATGCCGGTTTTCCATTCCCCATACTCGACGGTGTCAGAGATGAACGCCCAGTTGAGACTGTTGACGAAAGCGGATCCCCACAGGGCCAGGGAGGTAAAGAGGATGTAATCGAGAGCGCTCTCGCTGTAGAGGTAGTTGAGCAGGTCACCGCATATCCACACGCCAATACCGGCCAGATAGACAGGTAGTTTGCCAAAACGGTGCACGGCAAAGGGAACCAGCAATACCCCCAGGTAGATACACCCTATGCTGATGAAGCTCATGTAGGCGATCATCGATACGTCGCCAATCACATATTGGGCGTAAAAAACCTGAACAATCAGCTTGGTGTTGAACGCTGCCAGCGTCAGCAGATTGGCCAGCGCCAGGATGCCCAGCGGACGGTTTGCCAGCACGGCCCGTGCGTTGGTTTGTACTGCCGAAAACCCCGATTCGTTGACAACCGATGGCAGCACATGGCGTTCACGAACTCTGCTGTAGCAAAAGAGTACTGCTGCAGCCCCCATGACCGAATAAATCAGTACCGCAACGCTATAGCCGACCTGTGGCTTGTCAAACAGCAATACCAGCGGCATGAACCCTACCGAGCAGAGCAGTAATCCGGTATTGGCTCCCCCCTGGCGCCAGGCGGCGAGCTCGGCTCGGTCCTGGAGTCGCTTGGTGAGGGCCGGGACCATGGCGCCATAGGAGGCATTGCCAAAACTGTAAAAGGCACCAAACATCATGAACAGCAGGGTAAACAGCACTGTTTTAGCGATGACCGGGAGCTCAACGCTGGTAAACAGGGCGGTGTTGATAAGAGCCAGTGGCACTATGGTCCAGAGCAGGAAGGGGCGAAATTTACCTCTGGGGCCGAGCTCGGAACGATTATCCAGCACGCTGCCGGTCACCAGATCGGTGCAGGCGGTAAAGAACTTCGAAACCAGAAAGATTGCTCCGGCCCATGCTGCCGGAATGGCTGCCACATCGGTCAGGAAGATCAGCAAATAGAGAGTTGTGCAGTTGAGCAGGAAGTTATAGCCGAGATCACCCACTCCGTAGGCCATCTTTTCCTGCCATGCCAGACGGTCACTTGCCACATTGCGATATGTCATGGGATCACATCCTTGAAGAGAGCAACAGCGTGGCCAGCACGCCGCTGCCAGTTGCATGAGAGTCAGCTTTGGGTGGTCGCCACACGGCGGGCACCAAGGCTGGCGATGATCTCTTGATAGCGCTGCTCGTTGAGGGTGTAGAAGAGGGCCATCACCAGTGCCGTTACGATGGCCAGGCTTGCCGGGTAGATGAAAATCAGTCCGGTGATCCCGGCTTTGGCGGCATCGGTTTGCTCCACATTGGGCATATAGCCAACCAGTGCCAGAGCGAACCCGGGGACGAACCCTGCGATAGCTTGCGAACACTTTCTAAAGAAGGTCATGCCGCAGTAGACCAAGCCTTCGGTACGGGTACCGGTTTTCCACTCACCGTACTCAACGGTATCTGAGACAAATGCCCAGTTAAGGCTGTTGACGAAAGAGGTGCCAAAGAACGCCAGCGAGGTGAACAGCACGTAACTCATGACGGTGCCACCGAACAGGTAGTTGGCAATGTCGCCGGAGATCCACAGGCACAATCCGGCCAGATAGACAGGTTTTTTGCCGAAGCGGCGTACCAGCGCAGGCACAGACAACACCCCGAGGTAGATGCACCCCATGCTGACAAAGCTCATGTAAGAGACCATGGAGACATCACCCAGAATGTACTGGGCGTAGAAGACCTGCACGGTGAGTTTGACGTTGAATGCGGAGAGGGTCAGCAGGTTGGCTACTGCCAGCACCAGCAACTGGTTGTTCTTGAGTACCGCCTTGAGCCCCTCCTTGATAGTGGGCTTCTCGACGATCTGGTCAGGGTCATTACCTATGATGGTGTGGTGTTCTTTGACGTTGAGGTAGCAAAAGAGTACCGCCGCCAAGCCGACCGAGGTGTAGGCCAGGGCTGCCACCATGTAGCCGGTCTCCTGGGATTCAAACAACATGGCGATGGGCATGAAACCGACGGTGGCCAGCAACAAGCCAGTGTTGGCTCCGCCCTGACGCCAGGCTGCCAGCTCTGCGCGATCCTGAACATTTTTGGTCATAGAGGGCACCATGGCGCCATAGCTGGCATTGCCCAGGCTAAAGAACAGGCCAAAGGCCATAAAGCAGACGATGAACAGGGTGGTCTTGGTCTCGCTGTCGAGCTCAAAATTGCAAAACAGCAACATGTTGCAGACAAACAGCGGCACTATGGTCCAGAGCAGCATCGGACGAAACTTGCCGCGAGGTCCGAAGCTCTTGCGGGTGTCGAGGAAAATGCCGGTGCCCAGGTCGGTGAAGCCGGTGAACACTTTCGCCACCAAAAAGATGACGCCTGCCCACGCCGCATTGATACCTGCTACATCGGTCAGAAATTTAAGCAGGTAGAGGGTAGTGATATTCAATACAAAGTTGTAACCAAAATCGCCGACGCCATAGGCAAGTTTTTCCCTAAAAGGCAGTCTGCTTTCGATATGCGCCTGAACAACCATTTTATTCTCCATAGTGTGGAATCCATCCGGCAGCTCAATAATCGTAGCGATGCGATTGCTGGCGCAAGGGTGATTGTTGAAAAGTGGGATCCAGATCGAGAGATTGCGCTGGTGGTTAAGGATTCTCTTACAAATGGTGTTTGCAAGCGGGCCAAGCGTTTTCGTGTGGCGGGTGTTGATTGGTGATCGAGATCGCTGTTTGGGTTTTACGCGATTGAAATGAAATCGTAGCGCTATTATTGTGTTGGCGAGCAAACGGGGATGGCCCGACTAAACAGGAGCTTATGCAATGCAACTCGAATTTTCGTCACAGGCGTTAACGATTCAGCACCAGCAGCAGTTGTTATTTTCTCATCAAGCGGATGCCCCGGCGTTTTATATAGGCAAGGGCCGGGAAAAAATGGAAATTTATCGCGGCAACTTTGACATCGAAGACTACATCGAGTCTCGCGTTGCATTGGCTCATATCGAACAGGTTGACAACAACCTGTTTGTTTTTGCCCCGAATGCCTTTACTCCTGCTTTGCTACAGGTGGCAGTGGTGTGTGATGGCGATGATGTGATGCTTTATCCGACCATACTGGACGAGGCATATAACCGCTTTTGGGTCAGATTGCCGGCCGAACGTAAAGAGCATGTCTGGGGTTGTGGCGAGCAGATGTCCTATTTCGATTTGCGTGGTCGTCACTTTCCGTTGTGGACGTCAGAGCCCGGTGTTGGTCGCCATCCCCACAGCGAGATCAAATGGAAAGCCGATGTGATGGGCAAAGCCGGTGGGGATTACTACCACACCAACTATCCGCAACCCACGTTTGTCTCCTCTCGCAAATACAGCTGCCATATCGACACCACCGCTTATGCCGATTTCGATTTTCGTCACGAAGGGTTTCATGAGCTGCAAGTGTGGGCGATCCCGCAGGCCATCGAGTTGCGCACCGCAGAGAGCTATCTGGGCATTATCGAAAAACTGTCCGCCCGGTTTGGCCGCCAGCCCAGGTTGCCGGAGTGGGTTTACAAGGGGGCGATCCTTGGTCTGAAGGGGGGGGAGGTCAATACCTTCAGTCGTCTGGAAAACGCCCTTGACCATGGTATCAAGGTTTCGGGTCTGTGGAGTGAAGACTGGTGCGGCTTGCGGGTCACCTCGTTTGGCAAGCGCCTGTTCTGGGACTGGGATTGGCAGTACCATCAGGATCGCTACCCCAATCTGCCCGCCAGGATCAAGGCGCTCAATGACCAGGGCATCGAGTTCATGGCCTACGTCAACCCCTACCTGTGTGAAGATGGCAAGCTGTTTCCAATCGCCAAAGAGTTCGGCTATATGGCGCTGGACAAGGATGGTCAGGTTGCGCTGGTCGACTTTGGCGAATTCTATTGCGGCTGTGTCGACTTTACCAATCCAGATGCCATGGCCTGGTTCCGTGATACCGTGCTGCGTAAAAACATGCTGGATATGGGGATCAAGGGGTGGATGGCTGACTTTGGCGAGTACCTGCCGACCGATAACATCTACCTGCACAACGGTGTCGATGCCAAGCTGATGCACAATGCCTGGCCGACTCTGTGGGCCCAGTGCAACGCTGAAGCGATCGCGATGAACGGCCAAACCGGTGATGCCCTGTTCTTTATGCGAGCCGGTTACACCGGGGTGCAGCAATACTGCCCGCTACTGTGGGCAGGCGATCAATGTGTCGATTTCAGCCGTCACGACGGTCTGGTCACGGTGATCTCGGGGGCGCTCTCCTCCGGTATGTTGGGGAACGCGTATCACCACTCGGATATCGGTGGCTACACTTCACTGTTTGGCAACCGTCGAACCAAGGAGCTGTTTGACCGCTGGGTTGAAATGGCTGCCTTTACCCCAGTCATGCGTACCCACGAAGGTAACCGCCCTGATGAGAACTTCCAGTTTGACCAGGATGGCAGCACGTTGGCGCATTTTGCCCGGATGACCCGAGTTTATTGCCACCTGACTCCTTACTTGCGTAGCCTGGTGGATGACGCGGCCGAGAAAGGGTATCCGGTTCAACGTGCCATGATGCTGCATTTTGAACATGATCCCGAGACCTACGTCATACAGGATCAATACCTCTATGGGTCAGAGTTGCTGGTGGCACCGGTTCACCAAGGGGATGTGCGTGAATGGACAACTTACCTGCCTGCAGGTGAGCAGTGGACGCATGTCTGGAGCGGCCAGCGCTTTACAGGGGGCCAGCGGGTCACTCTGCCTGCACCGATTGGCCAGCCCCCGGTGTTCTATCGTGCCAAAAGTCCCTGGGCTTCGCTGTTTGCCGAGCTAAAGGATCTGGCGTAAATCGCACCGGCGTTCGCTATAGAGGATGCGACCCGGATAACCCATGGCCGTGACAATGTTCACGGCCATTATGTTTCAACAGAGGAGCAGAGCAGCATGATTGACACTCTTGACGTTGTGCAAAACCCCAGCCAGGACGACATAGATTTTTTACGAGACAACCTGATCAAAACCAATCGTGAGTTTGTCGGTGAACAGATACGTCGCCCACTTGCCATCTTCTATCAGGATGAGCAGATGCGTCGTGCCGGAGGATGCAGCGGCCATACCTACGGTAACTGGCTCTATATCGAGTATCTGTGGGTGGCCAGTAGCCTGCGGGGGCGCGGTGTAGGAGGCCGGTTATTGGCGGCGATGGAGCAGGCTGCCCGCGAGCGCGGCTGCTGTTTTTCACAGCTCGATACTTTTAGCTTTCAAGCAAAGCCTTTTTACCAAGCGCGGGGGTATTCAGTCGTCATGACGTTGGAAAAGTGCCCGGTGTTTCATCAACGATATTACTTAACCAAAACCTTGTAGCGCAGGCAGTGACTGGTGTCCTGCTTAAAAATATCTGACGCAACGGATAGTGTTCTGGTAGATACATGGGGGGCATTTATCTTCATGGGCTATTTATCAAGGCCATGGTTTTGTGATGGTTCATGGTGTGACTGTATTGGCTTGGTCACAAAACAAACCGGGTACTCTGTCTGGGGATCAAGTCAAATCCGGCATCAATGATCTCGCCTTTATAATCGGGCTCGCGAGCCATCCGCAACATCATGGATGCAGCCTGGCTGGCAACAGAGTGGATATTGATATTGATACTGGACAAGGTCACGGGTGCCAGATAGCCGCTGCCTGGAAAATCGCCAAACCCGATGATAGAGAGTTGCTCTGGTACCGGGATATTGCGTGCAATCGCCTCCATCAGCAATGCCGTACCAATGGTATCGTTTGATGCAAAAATGCCGTCGAGTTTTCGCTCTTTGAGCAGTGTCTTGATGAGTAGCTCGCGCGCGGCGGGATAAATATTGTCGCTGTAAGGGATTTCGACCAACAAGGGATCCATACCCGCCGTCTCAAGTGCCTGGCAAAAGCCGCTGTAGCGGCTCTGCGCACGCACGTCATCGTTAAAACGGGTCGTGAAATAGGCAATTTTATGGCAGCCGGAGCGTATCAGGTAAGATGCGGCATCGTAACCCACCTGAAAATGATCGATACCGACCTGCGCGACAAACGGACTGGCTTCACCGATTTGCCATGCTTGAACCACAGGCACCGCACTGTGCTCCAGCATACGAATCGTAGTATCACTGTGCTTAGCGCCAGTGAGGGTTATGGCAGCAGGAGACCATTGTAAAATGGAGCGGATCTGCTGCTCCTCTTTTTCCATGGAGTGATCATGAGATGCGATATAGAGCTGAAAACCTGCATCACTCACGATATGTTCAATCTGTTGGACAAAGGTACTAAAGGTAATATTGGAAATGGAAGGAACGATAATTGCCATTGCCGAGCTTCGCCCGGCAGTAAACTGACTGGCAATTTTGTTGTGCACATAACCCAATTCATCAATGGCACGCTGAATTTTATGGCCGGTATTGGCTTTTACCTTGTCTGGATGACGTACATAAAGTGAGACTGTCGAGGGGGACACTTTGGCCAGGGCCGCGACATCATCAAGCTTGACGGTTTGTTTGCTTCTCGAGGACACGTGTTCTGCTTCCTGATTGGTTTTACTCGGCTCGATATCCTTCGTGATCTGAGGGAAAAGCCATCCAATAATCTCCCGACATGTATTTAAGTGTATAAAAAATAAGGCTTAAGTAAAAGTGATGATTCGCTGTAGGAGGTGCGTCGGCAATTCGGGTTACTTGTATGGTAATTAGATTTTGGTTAGCCATTACAAATAAAAACGTGTTGCCAAGAGCGCTTGACCGTTTTGGCATCCAACGTCGAAAAATGAGCCTGTTTAACCGCCATTACCCATGGCAGTTCACTGTTCAAATAAACACCACACCCCATGGTGAAGGGGTGTTACTTCAGGGTATGAGTATGAGTGTTTAGTGTTATGGGAATAGGTAGTTCTCATCGGCACTCTCTGCAATCGTCTAATGGGTGTTACAACCGCGTTGGATAGCTCACCGTTCAGTGCCTGGGACGTAGCGACAACCACTTGGCATGGGGGTTATTGAGCATGTGGCTCTGATGAAGGTAGTGGAGATACGTTCGCCTCCTGCCGGTATTGGCGCAGCAGTTTGAGGAAATCGTCCGGTTCCCGATCCAGGCTGCCTACCGGGATCAACAGGTCATAACCGAGCAAGTGGCGCATGCGAATCATCCGGTGGGCCAGCATGGCCAATGCGCCATCGTAGTGCAGCCCTTGCGGGGAGCAAAAGTGACTCTCCTCCAGCCAGTCGATGCCCTGTAAGGGATCATTGGTATGCACAGGCTGCTCATGGGGCTGCTCATTATGCAAGGCATGCAGCAACACAGGGCGCTGCTCTGTCAACAGATGCACGGCCAGTCTGGGAGTGATCAGGGTCAGAAACTCGTCATACTGTTTTATCTTGAAACCGATATAGGGCAGGGGCTGGAGATCCCAACCAACATGGATTCTGGGTTGATCGATACGCTGGATGTTGTGCCACTTCAGTGCCCAGCCGCCATATTTGTGGTGATAGTGGAGGGATTGCTGGCATAGGGAGAGGCTGATCGGGGGTTCATTGAGCTTGAGCCAGCCTATCAAGGTCATCATCATGCCACTCAGTAGCAATATATAGGCCGGGAGCACCGGGCCTTCCACAAGCAACCAGAGCAGTAATAGCATCAGGCTGGTGATGAGCCCCCCGGCCCAGATCAGGGTCAGCCCGTTTCGGCGGACCAGAGGCTTTATATGTTGTGTCTCCATTTAACCTCCTTGTCCTGATGAGAGGGGCGATCTTTTATGACACCACCTGATTGTCTTTGAGCAAGTATAAGAGCCGCGTTTTTGCGCTGGCCAGCAAAGCAAATGGCAGTCATGGGCCGGCTCGGGTATAGTCCTGCGCCAATGGCGTTATCCTGTTTTGCTGACCCGTCGTGGCCCAGGTGGTGGCGAGGGCCAGGCCTGTGTAAGGAGTGTTATGAAGTTCAGTCCCCTGCTCGATGAGATGATGAAAGCCCTGCAGGTATTGCCGGGGGTGGGGCCCAAGTCTGCCCAGCGGATGGCCTTTACACTGCTCGAGCGTGAGCGCAGCGGCGGCTTGCGGTTGGCCCAGCTGCTCTCTCGCGCCCTGACCGAGATTGGCCACTGCAGCCACTGCCGCACCTTTACCGAGAACGATCGCTGCGATATTTGCGCCAATCCCAAGCGGGAAGAGAACGGTCTGCTCTGCGTGGTGGAGAGTCCGGCGGACGTGGCCGCCATCGAGCAGACCGGCCAGTTTTCCGGTCGCTACTTCGTGCTGATGGGCCATCTGTCGCCGCTGGACGGCATAGGCCCGGAGGAGCTGGGGCTCGATATTCTGGAGCGCCGCCTGAAGGATGAGGCGATCAGCGAACTGATCCTCGCCACCAATCCCACCATCGAGGGGGATGCCACCGCCTGGTATATCGCCGATATGGCCCGTGCGGCCGGGGTGGAGGTGAGTCGCATCGCCCATGGCGTGCCGGTAGGGGGTGAGCTGGAGCTGGTGGATGGTACCACGCTCTCCCACTCCCTGATGGGACGCCAGCGCCTCAAGTAAGGGGCGGGTGGTGACAAGTCGCGAAAAACTGAACATAAAATCGGCGGTTACACGCCAACAGGGGGCGAATGAGCAGGATTGCACATTCGCCCCCTTGATATTTGGATCGCTGTCCCCATCTAGGTTGGGCGTATGTTCAACCCGATGTTTCTGAGGATTGGTCCATGACCCAAAGTGTTCATGCCGAAACCCACGGCTTTCAAACTGAAGTCAAACAACTGCTGAGCCTGATGGCTCACAGCCTCTACTCCAACAAAGAAGTATTCCTGCGCGAGCTGATCTCCAACGCATCCGATGCGGCGGACAAGCTGCGCTTCAAGGCGCTTTCCGATGCCTCTTTGTTCGAAAACGACGGCCAGTTGCGTGTGCGCCTGGTGGTGGACAAAGAGAAGCGTACCCTGACCATCTCCGATAACGGGATCGGTATGACCCGTGATCAGGTGATTGAGCATCTGGGTACCATCGCCAAGTCCGGCACCGCCGAATTCTTCAAGAACCTCTCCGGCGATCAGGGCAAGGATTCCCAGCTGATCGGTCAGTTCGGGGTCGGTTTCTACTCTGCCTTTATCGTGGCCGACAAGGTGACCGTGGTGTCCCGCGCCGCCGGTACTGCTCCGGAGCAGGGTGTGCAGTGGGAGTCGGAAGGGGAAGGCTCCTTCACCGTCGCTGATGTGACCAAAGAGGGTCGCGGTACCGACGTCATCCTGCACCTGCGCGCCGAAGAGGACGAGTTCCTCGATGACTGGCGTCTGCGCTCCGTGGTGGGCAAATATTCCGATCACATCAGTGTACCGGTCGAGATGTTCAAAGAGGGTACCCCGGATCGCGAAGAGGATGGTGAGACCATCGTCGGCACCCCGGGCGAGTGGGAGCAGGTCAACCGCGCGACTGCACTGTGGACTCGTAACCCGAAAGATATCAAGGACGAGGAGTATCAGGAGTTCTACAAGCACGTCGCCCACGACTTTGAAGATCCGCTGCTCTGGGGTCACAACCGGGTGGAAGGGGCGCAAGAGTACACCAGCCTGCTCTACGTACCGGCCCGCGCACCGTTCGACCTCTACAACCGCGATCAGAAGCACGGTCTGAAGCTCTATGTGCAGCGCGTCTTCATCATGGATGACGCCGAGCAGTTTATGCCGACCTACCTGCGCTTCGTCAAAGGGGTGCTGGACTCCAACGATCTGCCGCTCAACGTCAGCCGCGAGATCCTGCAGGATAACAAGGTGACTGCCTCCCTGCGCAAGGCTTGCTCCAAGCGCGTGCTGACCATGCTCTCCAAGCTGGCGAAAGACGATGCCGAGAAGTACGCCAAGTTCTGGAAAGAGTTCGGTAACGTGCTCAAAGAGGGCCCGGCCGAGGATTACGCCAACCGCGAAGAGATCGCCAAGCTCCTGCGCTTTGCCAGTACCGCTGGCGAGGGTGAAGCCCAGACCGTGTCGCTGGAAGATTACGTTGGCCGCATGAAGGAAGGCCAGCAGAAGATCTACTACATCACTGCTGACTCCTATGCCGCCGCCAAGAACAGCCCGCACCTCGAGATCTTCCGCAAGAAGGGTGTCGAAGTGCTGCTGATGTGGGAGCGCGTGGACGAGTGGCTGATGAGCCACCTGACCGAGTTCGATGGCAAGCAACTTATCTCCGTCACCCGTGGCGAGCTGGATCTCGGCGATCTGGAAGACGAAGCCTCCAAGCAGGCACAGGAAGAGGCCGAGAAGGCCAACGCCGGTCTGGTTGAGCGGGTCAAGAAGAGCCTGGGCGATGCAGTGAAAGAGGTGCGTGTCACCCACCGTCTGACCGACTCCCCCTCTTGCATCGTCACCGACGCCTACGGTATGAGCACCCAGATGATCAAGCTGATGCGCGCGGCTGGCCAGCCGGTACCGGAGCAGAAGTACATTCTGGAGCTCAACCCTGATCACGCGCTGGTGAAGAAACTCGACACCATTGAAGACGAGGCACTGTTCGGTGAGTGGGTCACCCTGCTGCACGAACAGGCCCAGCTGGCCGAGCAGGGCGGGCTGAATGATCCGGCGAGCTTCGTTTCCCGCATCAACCGTCTGCTGCTGCAAGCCTAAGCAGCAACGCCGGTAACAGAAAGCCCACTGCATGCAGTGGGCTTTTTTGATCCCGCCGAGTGAGCTCGGCGAAACACAGCGGCAAGGGAGGCGGCCAGCGCCTCTCTACTTGCGGTATTCGTTGTTGTAGTTCTGGATGAGACGGCGGGTCACCTCGTGCTGGGGATCGGCAAACACCTTGAGGGTCTTGCCGCGCTCCACCACCCGACCTTCGTGCATCACCAGCACCTCGTCGCTGATATGGCTGACGATGCCCAGATCGTTGGCTACCAGCACATAGCTCAGCCCCATGGTCTCCTGCATCTCCAGCAGCAGGTTGATGATCTGGGAGCGTACCGAGATATCCAGGGTGGAGAGCGCTTCATCGGCCACCACGATTTTGGGGTTGAGGATCAATGCCCGCGCCAGCGCCACACGCTGCTGCTGACCGGCAGAGAGCATCTGCGGGTAGAAGAGGGCGTGGTCCGGCAGCATCCCCACCATGCGCAGGGTCTGGATCACCTTCTCGTGACGCTCCTCCTCACTCATCTCGGTGTTGAGTCGCAGCGGGGTTTCCAGGATCTGGCCGACCCGGATCTTGCGGTTTAGCGAGGTGTTGGGGTCCTGAAAGATCATCCGCAGCAGCTTGCAGCGGGTTTGATAATCGCCGTGCACCATCAGTTGACCGTCGATGGCGATGTCACCGCTGGTGGGCTCGATCATGCCAGCCAGTATACGGGCCAGGGTGCTCTTGCCGGAGCCTGCTTCTCCCAGAATGGCCAAGGTCTGGCCTACCTCCAGATCAAACGAGAGGGGCTTGATCGCCTCCACCGCCTGACGACGGAACAGACCGGTGCGGTTTTGATAGGTTTTGCTAAGGCCTCTGACCTGCAACAGGGATGGCTCGATCACAAGCGGGGCTCCTTCATGGGGGCGTTAACGATCATCACTTTTTCGGCTCCTCCATGTTCAGCGGGAAGTGACAGCTGAACTGATGGCCTTTCACCTTGTTCATCAGCGGGGTCTGCACGCACTGCTTCTGGGCGTAGGGGCAGCGAGGTCCCAGACGGCAACCGATGGGTAGGTGTTGCAGCGGCGGTATGACGCCGGGCAAGGTTTCGAGGCGCGACTTGTGGCGCACCAGCTTGTCAAAGTCGGGGATCGATTTGAGCAGGGCATCGGTATAGGGGTGATGCGGGGTCTCGAGGATCTGCTCCCGGGTGCCCACTTCCACCATCTGGCCGCAGTACATCACGTTGATGGTGTCGGTCAGATTGGCGATGGCTGCGATGTCGTTACTGATGATCAGGATGGTGGTATTGCCCAGCTTGTTCATCTTGTCCAGCAGTCGCAGGATCTGGGAGTGGGTGGTGGACTCCATGGCGCTGGTGGGCTCGTCGGCCACCAGCAGACGCGGCTGGTTGGCAATGGCCATGGCGATCATTACCTTTTGGCACATGCCATCCGACAGCTCGTGGGGATAGGCGCGCATCACCTTGCGGTGATCCTTGACGCCGACCCGGTGCAGCAGGGCGATGGCCTTCTTCTTGCGCCACTGGAAGCGCTGCCAGAACTGCCCCTCGAACGAATCGGTCGGGATCGCCTCTTCCAGCTGGGTGCCGATCTCCTCGGAGGGGTCGAGACAGCTGATGGGGTCCTGGAAGATCATGGCGATCTCGCGACCCATGATGCGACGGCGCTCCTTGGGGGCCATGGTCAGCAGATCCATGTCGTTGAAGCGCATCCGGTCGGCACGTACCGTCCAGTTGTCCTTCTCGATGCCGACGATCACCTTGGCGATCAGACTCTTGCCGGAGCCGGATTCACCCACCAGACCGCGGATCTCCCCCTCGGTCAGGGTCAGGCTCACCTTGTCCACCGCCTTGACCTTGCCCTGCGGGGTGTCGATCTCGATGGTGAGGTTGCGTATGTCGAGCAGAGGCATCAGTCATTCCCCTCTTTGAGCGCTTCGCGGATGCCTTCGCCAACCAGGTTGGTGACCAGCACGCTGAACAGGATAGCCATGCCCGGCAAAGTGACGGTCCAGGGGGCGAGATAGATGAGATCGCTCGAATCAGCCAGCATGGTGCCCCACTCCGGTTGGGGAGACTGGGCGCCGAGGCCGAGAAAACCGACTGCCGAGATATCGAGGATGGCTGCCGACAAGGTGCGAGTAGTCTGGGCCACCAGGGTTTCGACGATATTGGGCAAAATAGCCAGACGCATGATCCTGAAGGGGGGCGAGCCATCGAGCCGACTGGCAATGATGTACTCCTTCTGCATCTCGGCATGCACCGCGTTGTAAGTGGCCCGTATAAAGGGGGGGATCAATGCCAGGGTAATGGCGATCAGGGTGTTGCCAAGGCCCGGGCCCAGAATGGCAACCATGATGATGGCCATTAACAGGGAGGGGATGGAGAGCAGAGTATCGAGCAGATGGTGCAGCACACTCGATTTGAGCCCCTTGCTCATGCCACCGAGGATACCAATGGCAGAGCCGACCACCATGGCGATCGCCACCACGACCAGGGCACAGCCGAAGGTGAGACGTGCTCCTACCACCAGCCGGGAGAGCATGTCGCGCCCCAAATCATCGGTGCCCAGGAAGTAGTCGATATTGCCGGTTGCCGCCCAGGAGGGGGCCAGCAGCAGCTTGTCGGTGTGTTGTTCATCAATGCTGTAGGGAACGACCAGTGGCCCCACCAGAGTGACAAGCAGCAACAGTAAAAAACACCAGAGACCCGCCATCGCCAGCGGGTTACGGCGATAGGATGCCCACGTCTGCTCAAGGGGCGAAAGGATCTTGAGTTCGGGGTAAATGTTCGATTTATCTTGCATAGGGTACCTGGCTCCTGGTCACGCCATGAGCGCGTTCAATCCTGTTTGGCATAGAGCTCTTTGCGCCGTGCCGGATAGATAAGGGTGGTCAGCAACTCTGTGCTGACGCTGATCAGAATAACGAAACTGGCCACCACCAGAGTCGCACCACGAATGGCGGCGTAATCCTGCAGGGCGATGCTGCTGATGAGCCAGCGGCCGATCCCGTGCCACTCGAACACCACCTCGGTGATCATGGCGGAGGTGAGCACGCTGCCCAGTTGCAAGCCCAGCAGCGGGAGTACCGGCGGCAGGGCGTTCTTCAGACCATGGCGCCAGACGATCTGCGCCTTGGACAGGCCCCGGCTCGCCGCCGCCTTGATGTAGTTCTGCTTCATCACGTCGATGAGGGAGCTGCGCACATGACGGATCACCTCGGTGGTGGGCACCACCGCCAGCACCAGTGACGGGAGAATAAGGTGGCGCAGGGCATCATGTAGTGCTGCTTGTCGCCAGGGCTCGTGGCTCAACAATACATCGATCAGGGCAATACCGGTAATGTGTGGTACATCGTAGAGCAGGCTGATCTGTCCTGATGACGGTAGCCACCCAAGATCCAGCGAAAAGAGCATTACCACCAGCAGTGCCAACCAGAATACCGGTACCGCATAGCCGATAAGACCTGCGGTCATGATGGAGAGATCCAGCGTCTTGCCTTGTGACAGGGCAGCCAGAGTGCCGAGGGGAATACCCACCAGCAGCGAGATGGCAAATGCCGCCAGGCAGAGGATCAGGGTGGCGGGAAAATAGTGGCGGATCTCGTCCAGCACCGGCAGCCCGGAGACGCTGGAGATCCCCAGGTCGCCTGCAAAAATACGGCGCAGAAAGTCGGGATAACCGCGCCAGAAACTCAGTTCGTGACCGAGCAACCGATACTCCAGCAGATAGGCGACCAGCGTCAGCGCCAGCAGGGTGATGAGCAGCAGGTTGATGCGGCGCAAGATGTATAGAAGCATGCTTACTCCCTGTAGGCCTGATTGAAGGAGGTGCCGCCAAAGGGCATCAGTGTCAGCCCCTCGATATCGCTGCGAGTGACCTGGGTACGCAGGGCATGGGCCAGCGGAATGAGCGGCAACTGTTCATTGAGCAGGGTTTGCGCGTAATAGTAGTTGCGCAGCCGGAATGAGAGCTGGGGTGTGGTGACCGCATCATCCAGCAACTGGTCGAAGGCCGGACTGCACCAGCGGCTGTAGTTGTTGCCCCGCTCCACCGCAGAGCAGCTCAGCAACTGGCGAAAGAAGTTGTCCGGGTCGGCATTGTCGGCGATCCAGCCGGAGAGCAGACTGTCGTATTGCCCATTGAGCAGGCGTCTCTCAATGACGGGCCACTCTTGCTGCACAATCTTGAGTTTGATCCCCACCTTGGCCAGGTCACTGCGGATCAGTTGGGCTGTCTTGACCGCATCCGGGTTGTAGGGGCGCGCGTCCGGTTGCACCAGTACCTGCATTTCCAGTCCCTGTTCGAGCCCGGCCTCCTTGAGCAGTTGGCGTGCCCGTTTCAGGTCGGGCTTGCGCTCGGGCAGGCTGGGGTTGTAGCCCCAGGAGAGGGGGGGCAGCAGACTGTTGGCTGGCAGGCCGGTATCGAAATAGACCGCCTGTAGCAGGTTGTCGACATTGATGGCGCTGGCAATGGCCTGGCGAACCTTGACGTTGTTGAACGGTGGTTTACGGGTATTGAGGGCTAAAAACGCGACATTCATTCCTGACTGGACCGAGAGGCTCAAGTCGGGGTGCTCTTTGATCACCGAGAGCTGGCTGGCAGCCGGCGTGCTCATTACGTCACACTCGCCGGTCAGCAGCTTGGCCAGCCGTTTGGCGGATTTTGGGGTGATGTCGTAAACCAGTTGTTCAATTTTTGCTGGCCCGTTCCAGTAAGCGGGATGGCGCTGATAGCGAATGAACTCGTTGTGACGATACTCCTTGAAGCTGAACGGGCCGGTACCGATGGGGCGGCTATCCAGCAGGGTCGGTGTGCCCGCGTTGAGCAACTGGTCGGCATATTCGGCCGAGAGGATCACTGCATAGTCGCTCGCTAGGGTAGCAAGGAAAGAGGCGTTGGGCTGATTCAACTCAAAGACGACGGTGTGTGGCCCTTTTTTGTAGACCTTCTTGATCAGCTGATCCTGCCCCAGACTGAAGAAGTAGGGGTAGTCGCCGCCGGAAACCAGATGATAGGGGTGCTGCTCGTCAAGCTGGCGGGCATAGGTGAAAACCACATCGTCGGCATTGAAGGGACGGCTAGGTGTGAACCAGGCGGTATGGTGAAAGCTTACCCCTTCGCGCAGGGTCAGGGTGTAGGTGAGGCCATCCTCACTGATCTGCCAGTTGGTGGCGAGCGCCGGCTCCAGCGCCAGGGTGTTGGGGTTAACTTCCAGCAAGCGGTCGTAGAGCGGACGGGCACTGGCATCCAGCGTCACCCCTGAGTTGGAAACATGGGGATTGAAGGAGAGGGGGGAGCCCTCAGCGCAATAGATAAGCCCGGTTTTGGAGGCCTCGGGTTGCTTCTGGCAGCCGGTGACCAGCACCAGCAGACCCAGCAGCAAGGGGGTGAGCATTCTCATTGTTGAACCATGTTCTTATAAGGGGTTTGTACGCACGCTTTGATACAAATGTGCCAGCGCGGAGGCTGGCGTGTTGCTGGCGTCGGCATCAACCGCGCTCCTTCACTCTTGTTCTGCATCGTTATCGCCATCCAGCAGCTGATATTTGCGTAGCATGCCACGGAACTGGTGATAGCTTAAGGCCAGCAGTTGAGCGGCTTTGCGCTGATTATACTGGGATTGCTGCATCGCTTGCTTGAGTAAATTAATCTCGTATTCCGCCACCGCCTGCTTGAGATCGAGTGGCAAGGCAAGGGGGGATGCAGATTGTACCTCGCTTCGGGCCTCTTGCGCAGGTTGCGTGACCTGTGGTCGCCAGGGGGAATCAAACGGGTTGAGCACCAGGGTCGAGAGCGGCAGTTGGGGATTGCCCTGACGATAGATACTGCGCTCCACCACGTTCTTCAGCTCCCGCACATTGCCCGGCCAGTGGTAATCTAGCAGCAGCTGGGTTGCCTTGCGCGAGAAACCGGCAAAGAGCGGATACCCAAGCTCCCGGGTCATGCTGTGGGCGAAGTGCTCCGCCAGCATCAGAATATCTTCCCGCCGCTCCCGCAAGGGGGGGAGGGTGATCACATCAAACGCGAGCCGGTCGAGCAGATCGTGGCGAAACTGCCCCTTGTCGGCCAGCGCAGGGAGATCCTCGTTGGTGGCGCAGACCAGCCGCACATCCACCTTGAGGGGCTTGGCCCCGCCCACCCGCTCGAACTCGCCATACTCGATGACCCGCAGCAGCTTCTCCTGCACCCGGGCGCTGGTGGTGGCCAGCTCGTCGAGGAACAGGGTGCCGCCATCGGCCCGCTCGAAGCGGCCCTGATGGCGCTTGGCCGCGCCGGTAAACGACCCCGCCTCGTGACCGAACAGCTCGGTCTCCAGCAGGCTCTCGCTCAGGGTGGCGCAGTTGATGGTGACAAAGCTTTGATCCCAGCGCGCCGAGAGATAATGTAGGCGGTGGGCGATCAGCTCCTTGCCCGTCCCCCGCTCACCGATGATCAGCACGGGTTTGCGCAGCGGGGCGAGCCGTGAGGCCTGCTCGATGATTTCGAGGAATGCGTTGGATTCCCCCAGCAGGCTTTCCGTGGCCGTGGTCATAGTGATCCCTGTCAGTTGTTAAAGCTGGTCAATCTTACCAAAAGGTGGTGATTTTTATCACCACCTGCATGACATCTATTGAAACGGGGCAAAGCAGCCCCATATAAATCAACAAGTTAAATTTTGTTCCAGATTGGCACACAAGTTGCCATTGTCAATGGAGAAACAACGCCATGCCAATAACAGGAGTGCAATCATGAGTATTTTTTCCCGTCTGGCCGACATCATCAATTCCAACCTGACGGCCCTGCTCGACAAGGCAGAAGATCCCCAGAAGATGGTGCGCCTGATCATCCAGGAGATGGAGGACGAGCTGGTCAAGGAGCGTTCCAATCTGGCCCGCTTCCTCGCCAGCCAGAAAGAGATTGGTCGTCAGGTCGCCCGTCATCAGGAGCGGGTCGACGAGTGGCAAGCCAAGGCCGAGCTGGCCCTGACCAAGGGACGTGAAGATCTGGCCCGCGCCGCCCTTATCGAGAAGAAGAAACAGACCGAGTTGTCAGAGACCCTCTACCGCGAGCAGCAAGCGGTCGACAGCGGTATCGAGAAGCTGGGTGAAGAGATCCGTCAGCTCGAAGCCAAGCTGGAAGATGCCCGCGCCCGTCAAAAGGCGATGGCCATTCGCACCGAAGCGGCCAGCAGCCGTCTCAACGTGCAGAGCCAGGTAGCTCGTGGCGAGAGCCAGGCGGTGGTGAGCAAGTTTGAGCGGATGGAGCGTCGCATCGACGAAATGGAAGCGCGCGCCGATCTGGGACAGTCCGACAAGGCGCTGGCGCAGCAGTTTGCCGAGCTGGAAGTGGACGATCAGATAAGCCGCGAGTTGGAAGCCATGCGCCAGAAGCTGGGTCAGGGCGACAGCAAAAGCGAAGGCAAACAGGGGGAGTAACAGATGGAAGATCTGCTGGGCGTATTGATGGTTCCCATGGTGGTCTTCATGGTGGTGGTAGCCCCCATCTGGCTGGTGCTGCACTATCGTGCCAAGGGGCGCATCGGCGCCGGTCTTGCCGATAGCGAGCGGGAACAGCTGCAAGGGCTGCTGGCTCGCACCGAGAAGATGCAGGAGCGAGTGGGCGCGCTGGAGTCGATTCTGGATGCGGAAGTACCCGGTTGGAGGAACAAGGTATGAGCAGTGTCAGTCGTGAAGGGCGTAACCTCTATCGCGATCCCCAGCGTGGCAAGATAGCCGGGATCTGTGCCGGTTTGGCTGAGTATTTCGGGGTGGAGACCTGGATCGTGCGGCTGCTCGCCATCAGTGGCCTTATCTTCGCCGGTTTCATCACCTTCACCGCCTATATCGCCGCCTGGTTCCTGCTCGACAAAAAGCCGGTCACCCTCTATTCGCAAGAGGATGCCGACTTTGCCGAGGTGCGGATGAAAGCGCGCAGCTGGCAGGCGGGGATCACCCCTCATCAGGCGCTGGGTCGCATCGCGCAGGAACTTGACGCGCTGGAGCCCAGAGTTCAGCGGATCGAGAAGCTGGTGACCTCCAGGGAGTTCACCCTGCAGCGGGAATTTCGCAAGCTGTAGTGCTTGCTGAAGCCCCCATGTCGATGGCGGCGCCTCCCGTGATGCGCCACCATCGACACCAGCTATCCAGATGCAACCACCAAGGGAGAACGGGTCAAGCCTTGATACTCAATAAACTGGAACAGAAGTTGACTCGCCTGCAACACAAGGCGAACGACGTGGTGAACCGGGTGCGGGATCGCCATATTCGGCTGGCGGTGACCGGCCTCTCTCGCAGCGGCAAAACCGCCTTTATCACGGCGCTGGTCAACCAGCTGGAACACGCGGCCATCGATGGCCGTTTGCCGTTGTGGGATGCCCTTCGTCAGGGGCGTATCCTCGGCGCCCGCCGGGTGCCGCAGCTCAATGCCCACATTCCAACCTTTGCCTACGAACGTGGCCTCGACTCCCTGTTTGGCGATCCACCTGCCTGGCCCGAGCCCACCCGCGGCGTGGCCGAAGTGCGCCTCGAAATTCGCTACCGCACCCGTCACCCCCTGCGCAAGCACCTGGGTGAGATCTCCACCCTCTACGTGGATCTGGTGGACTATCCCGGGGAGTGGCTGCTCGACTTGCCGCTCCTTGAGATGAACTACGAGCAGTGGAGCGAACAGGTGCGCGAGCAGCTGCGCCGCCCCGAGCTGCAGGCGCTCGCCGCCAGCTGGTTGACCCCCGGGTGGCAGGCAACGCAACCTTTTGCCGAGCGACCGGTGGCTGAGCTGGCCGAGCGTTACACCGCCTATCTGCACGCCTGCAAACAGGAGCTGGGACTGCACCTGATCCAGCCCGGCCGCTTCGTCTTGCCGGGGGAGTATGCCGGTGCCCCCATGCTGCAATTTGTCCCTTGGGTGTGGGAGATGCCCGTCGGCGAGCCCGCCGATGGCACCCTCTACGCCACCCTCAGGCAGCGCTTCGAGCAGTACAAGCAGCATCTGGTGCAGGGTTTTTATGAGCAGCACTTTGCCGGCTTCGATCGCCAAATCGTGCTGGTGGACTGCCTGCAGCCCCTCAACGCCGGGGCGGCCAGCTTTGGCGACATGCAGCAGGCCATCGCCCGCATCATGGAGAGCTTTGCCTACGGCAAGAGCAACTGGTGGCGGCGGCTCTTCTCGCCCCGCATCGACAAGCTGCTGTTTGTGGCGAGCAAGGCCGATCACGTCACCCCCGAACAGCATGGGCCCATGGTCTCCCTGCTCCAGCATCTGGTGCGCAGTGGTCGCGGTCAGGCCCGTTTTGAGGGGATCACCACCGAGTGTCTGGCGCTCGCCGCCATCAAGGCGACCGAGGTGGGCAAGGGGATGGCCAATGGCCGCGAGTTCCCCGCCATCCGCGGCACCAGCCTGAGCGGTGAGCCGCTGCTGCTGTTCCCCGGGGAGGTGCCGCCCCATATTCCGCCAGCGCAGTGGTGGAACAGTCAAGGCTTTGATTTTCAGGCGTTTCGTCCCATGCCCATGAGCGCCCATCAGGCGCTGCCCCATATCCGGCTCGATGCAGCGCTGGAGTTTCTGCTCGGGGATCACCTCGCATAACGGTGTGCGGCTCGGGTTTGTTTCCTGCGCCGCCCGCAGGAGACTGTTTTCAGGAGAATAAGGCGATGAACGATCAGATAAAAGAGCGGCCACCGTTGCAGGGCAAGGTGATCCTTGAGCCTGCCTTGACGGTGGCCAGTGACGAGCGACCGCCCGCACCGGCTCAGCGGCTGGAGGAAGCAAGTTTCGAGCGCCTCGACGAGCTGGACGAGTTCACCGAGGTGGAGAGCGCCCTCGTCAGCAAACCGCGCCGCCGCCATCGGCTGCTGGCGTGGGGGCTGGGGGCGGTTGGTCTGCTCTCGTTGGGCCAGTATGGCGCCTTTCTTTACGATCAATTCCTCACCACCCCGCTCTGGGGGAGCGCCTGGCTGGCAGCCTCGGCGTTGGTGGTGGCGGGAACTGCCAGCGTGGTGGGGCGCGAGTGGCTGCGGCTGCGCACCCTCAAGCGGCGTCAGGATGTGCGCTCGCGAGCAGAAGATCTGCTTGCTCATCAGGGAGTCGGGCAGGGGCAGGCCTTTTGCGAAGGGTTGGCGGTCAAAAGTGGCGACAAGGGGCGCGAGGGGTATCAAACCTGGCTGGCCCAGCTCGATGAGAGCCACAGCGATCGGGAAGTGCTGACCCTCTATAGCCAGCTGGTACTCGGCGAGCGTGACAAGCTGGCCCAGGCGCGGGTGGCCAAATGGTCGGGGGAGGCCGCTGTGCTGGTGGCGCTCAGCCCGCTCGCCACCGTCGACATGATGCTGATGCTGTGGCGCAACCTGCGGATGATCGAGGATATCGCCGATGTCTACGCCATCGAACTTGGCTACTGGAGCCGCATACGCCTCATCCGTCAGGTGTTTCGCAACATGCTCTACGCTGGTGCCACCGAGCTGGTGACCGAGGTGGGGATGGACTTGCTGGGCGCCGAGTTTGCCGCCAAGCTCTCTGCCCGCGCCTCACAAGGGGTGGGGGCAGGTCTGCTCACCGCCCGCCTTGGCCTGCGCACCATCGAAGCGTGCCGTCCGCTGCCCTGGTGTGCGGACGAGAAACCGAAACTGGGAGAGCTGCGCAAGCGGCTGATCGGCCAGCTGGCGGGGTATCTCAACAAATCCTGATAGCCCTGTCTGCACCTTGCAGCGATGACCCATGCCCCTGTCGTGCTCGCCAAGCCGTAGGGGCATGGTTTTAATCGGCAGATCATTGAGTTGGCAGCAGTGCCCTGTTTTGGCGAGGCGCCCGTTTACGGTTAAGCTGGCAGTCAATCTTACCAATCACACTAATAGTACCAATCGGCAAGGATGCCCGATGAACTTTACCTTTCGCCAGATCCGTTATTTTGTGGCCGTGGCCGACAGCTTCTCAGTGAGTCGTGCCGCCGCCGAGCTGCATATCTCCCAGTCGGCGGTCACCAGCGCCATTCGCGAGCTGGAGACCGAGCTCGGCGCCCCGCTATTCGAGCGCAATCCGCGCGGCGTCACCCTCACCACTCAGGGCCACCAGTTTTTGCTCCACGCCCGCCGTATTCTCGGCGCCATGACCGAGGCGAGCCACTCCCTCAAAGCAGTAGCCCAGCAGGATCAGGGACGACTCACCATCGGTGTGACCACCTTGGTGGCGGGTTACTACCTTTCAGAGGCGCTCGGCCGTTTTCGCCGCGCCTTTCCGGCGGTACAGATCGAGGTGAAGGAGGATGAACAGCCCTTCCTTGAGCACCAGATCGTCAACGGTGAGGTGGATGTGGGGATCCTGATGACCAACCGCACCATCCGGCAAGAGGCGTTTGATACCGAATTGCTGACCCGTTCGCCGCTGCGGCTCTGGCTGGCCGCCAACCACCCGCTCTGCGCCGAGTCGACCCTCTCGCTCACCGCGCTGGGGGAGGAGCCGATGATCTCGCTGACCGCCGATCAGCTCGATCAGATCATCGGCGGCGGCCTGCGTCGCTACGGCATCTCCCCCCGTATCGTGCTGCGCACCGCATCGGTGGAGGCTGTGCGCAGTCTGGTGGCGAGCCAGCTCGGGGTCGCCCTGTTGCCCGATTTTGCCTATCGCCCCTGGTCGCTGGAGCAGGAGCGGGTCGAGGCGCGCCCCATTAAGGAGCCCATTCCCGCCATCGATATCGGGCTGGTGTGGCGCCGTGGTTCTCGGCTGGATTGGACGGCGCGGGAATTTATCGATATTGCGCGGGATCAGAGCCGGTTGCGGGCCCGTCAGGCGCTCCATCGCTAGCCATCTCTTGCGGGGTAGCCACCAAAAATCAGATTCATCTGCACTCGATATCGATTTAGCTGATACCTGAGCCACCAAAAATTGAAATATTCATCGTATTGCCACTCCCCTAAGCTCATTGCTGGTTAACAGGATGTTAACGCCCATGGTGGCGTTCCTTCACCTGATGCAAGTCAACACAATGCAAGGAGTGCATGATGAAATTGACCCCTCTGATGCTGGCTCTTGTTCCGGCGCTGCTGGCAGGCCAGACCCAGGCTGCCCCGACCGAGCTCGGCAAGGGTGAAGGCCAGCTCAATATCGTGGCCTGGGCTGGCTACGTTGAGCGTGGCGAGACCGACAAGAACTACGACTGGGTGACCGGATTCGAGAAAGAGACCGGCTGCAAGGTGAGCGTCAAGACGGCGGCCACCTCGGACGAGATGGTGGCCTTGATGAACGAGGGGGGCTTCGATCTGGTGACCGCCTCCGGCGATGCCAGTCTGCGTCTGATTGCCGGTGGCAAGGTGCAGGCGCTCAATCTGGCGCTCATCCCGAGCTACAGCAAGATTGATCCCCGGCTGCAAAATGCCCCCTGGCACACTGTGGATGGCAAGCACTACGGCGTGCCCTACCAGTGGGGCGGCAATATCCTGATGTACAACACCAAGGTGTTCCCCAAGGCACCGGACTCCTGGAACGTGGTGTTCGAGGAGCAGACTCTGGCGGATGGCAAATCCAACAAGGGGCGGGTGCAGGCCTTTGACGGCCCGATCCACATCGCCGATGCCGCCCTCTATCTGATGACCCATCAGCCTGCCCTGGGCATCAAGGATCCTTACGAGCTGAACGAGGATCAGTACAAGGCCTCCCTCGATCTGCTGCGCAAGCAGCGCCAGCTGGTGGGACGCTACTGGCATGATGCTTTCGTTCAAATCGATGACTTCAAGAACGAAGGGGTGGTCGCGTCAGGCTCCTGGCCGTTCCAGGCCAACGCCCTGATCGCCGACAAGCAACCTATCGCCACCACTGTGCCCAAAGAGGGCGTCACCGGTTGGGCCGATACCAGCATGGTGCACAGCGATGCCAAGAACCTCACCTGTGCCTATCAGTGGCTGGAACACTCCCTCAACAACAAGCTGCAGGGGGATCTCGCCTCCTGGTTCGGCTCAGTGCCCGTGGTACCCGCCGCCTGCGAGGGCAATGCCCTGCTCGGGAAAGAGGGGTGCAAGACCAACGGCATCGACAACTTCGATCGGGTTCACTTCTGGCGTACTCCTGTCTCCCAGTGCAAGAGCCAGGGAACTTGCGTGCCCTATTACCGCTGGGTCTCCGACTATATCGCCATTCTGGGCGGTCGCTAAGGCGGTGTGAGCAAGGTGGTCGCCCCGGCTGCCACCTTGCCAACGGCAGGGGAGTTGCGCCTCCTCTGCACGACTGCCGAGAGCGGATAATCAAGCGGGCCGGACAGGAGTCCGGCCCATCCCAGCACAGACAAGGACGCCCCATGAACGCCGTACAATTTGACCGGGTCAGCCGCCACTATGGCGAGGTGAAGGCGGTCGATGACATCTCTTTCCAGATCCCCTCAGGGGAATTCTTTACCCTGCTGGGGCCGAGCGGTTCCGGCAAGACCACCTGCCTGCGGATGATCGCGGGCTTCGAGTACCCGAGCGACGGGGAGATCCGCCTGTTCGGCGAGCCCTGCTCCACCGTGCCCCCCTACGATCGCAACCTCAATACCGTGTTTCAGGACTACGCCCTGTTTCCCAACATGGATGTGCGCGACAACATCGGCTATGGCCTGATGCTCAAGGGGGTCGCCAAGGCACAGCGTTACCGCAAGGTGGACGAGATGCTGGAGCTGGTGCGAATGCCCGGGGTCGGCAAGCGCCGCCCAAGCCAGCTCTCCGGCGGCCAGCGCCAGCGCATCGCCATCGCCCGGGCGCTTATCAACCAGCCACGCATCCTGCTGCTGGATGAGCCGCTGGGGGCCCTCGATCTCAAACTGCGCGAGCAGATGCAGCTTGAGCTCAAGGCGCTGCAACGCCAGTTGGGCATCACCTTTATCTTCGTCACCCACGATCAGCAGGAGGCGCTCTCCATGAGCGACCGGATCTGCATCTTCAGTCAGGGCAAGATTGAGCAGATAGCCGCCCCCGATACCATCTACGACGCTCCGGCGACGCCGTTTGTGGCCCGCTTTGTCGGCACCGTCAATCTGTTCGAAGGGGAGCAGGCCAGACGGCTGTGCGGTGACGGCAGCCAGATGATGGTGCGCCCGGAGCGGATCCGGCTCGCTGAGGCGGGTGCGCCGGGCTGGTCGGGAGAGATCCGCGAGGTGGAGTATCTGGGCCCCTTCGTCCGTTATCGGGTTGATCTCGGGGAGCAGCTCGAGATCATCGTCAACCACCCCAATGAGGGGCAGGCCCGTCTGGCCCGTGGCAGCAGGGTCAGCCTCAGCTGGCCGGAGCAGGCCATCCATCGCCTGAGCGCCGCCCATCAAGGGGCTCTGCCATGAGTACCCCTCACAGTGCGAGTCTTGCCATGAACCATCAGCCCGAACCTGCCCGTTTCAGGCCGCTGCGGCGCCTCTCGACCCTGCTCTATGGTCGACCCGGCCTGCTGCTGGCGATCCTGCTGGGGCCGCCGCTGCTGTGGCTCGGCATCATCTATGTCGGCTCCTTGCTGATGCTGCTCTCCAACTCTCTGTTCGGGCTGGACGAGTTCAGCGGTCAGGTGCGCCACGAGCTGGGCCTGCAAAACTTCGTCGCCCTGCTGCGACCGGAGAATCTGGATGTGATCGGCCGCACCGTCGGCATGTCGCTGCTGGTGACCCTGGCCTGTGCCCTGCTCGGTTTTCCGGTAGCCTACTACATGGCACGCTACACCAGTGGCAAGACCCGGGCGCTGTTCTATGTAGGGATCATGCTGCCGCTCTGGTCCAGCTATCTGGTGCGGGTCTACGCCTGGAAGCTTATTTTGGCCAAGGAGGGGGTAGTGAGCTGGCTGGCCGACAGCATGGGGCTGGAGTGGCTGCTCGATGCCATCCTCTCCTTGCCGGTGATAGGTGGCCCGTCGCTCTCCTTCTCGCGGCTCGGCACCTTTATCGTGTTCGTCTATGTCTGGCTGCCCTTCATGATCCTGCCCATTCAGGCGGCGGTGGAGCGTATACCGCGATCCCTCTTGGAGGCGAGCAGCGATCTGGGGGCGACACCCGCCCAGACCTTTCGCAACCTGATCCTGCCGCTGGCGTTGCCCGGTGTGGTGGCGGGCTCCATTTTCACCTTCTCGCTGACCCTCGGTGATTACATCATCCCCGGCATCATCGGCAACTCGACCATGTATATCGGTCAGGTGGTCTACATGCAGCAGGGAACGGCGGGCAATCTGCCCTTTGCCGCCGCCTTCTCGCTGGTGCCGATCCTTATCATCGCCATCTATCTGGCGATTGCGAAAAGACTGGGGGCTTTTGATGCGCTTTGAATCAATCGCTTTGAACCGGCAGCAAGGAGGCCGTCATGTCAGCTAGCTCAGTGAGCCGTCAGGGAGAGCGCCCTTCGGGGCTGCTCAAGTACGCCGCCATCGGTGGCCTTCTGTTCCTGCACTTTCCCATTCTGTTTATCTTCCTCTACGCCTTCACCAGCGAGAGCAAGAGTTACCAGTTTCCGCCCCCCGGGCTCACCCTCAAGTGGTTCGAGGTGACCCTCAATCGTCCCGATGTGTGGCGTGCCATCCAGCTGTCACTGGAGGTAGCGGGGCTGGCGACGCTGGCAGCCATGATCCTCGGCACCTTGGCGGCAGGGGCCATTGCCCGCAGCCGCTTCTTCGGTCAGGAGGTGGTGTCGCTCTTGCTGGTGCTGCCCATCGCGCTGCCCGGTATCGTCACCGGTATCGCGCTGCGCTCGGCCTACGGCTTGATGGAGATCCCGTTCAGCTTCTGGACCATCGTTATCGGCCACGCCACCTTCTGTGTGGTGGTGGTCTACAACAATGCGCTGGCACGTTTTCGCCGCACCAACCAGAGCCTCATCGAGGCGTCGATGGATCTCGGGGCCGACGGCTTCCAGACCCTGCGCTACGTGATCCTGCCCAATCTGGCCACGGCGCTGCTGGCGGGGGGCATGCTGGCCTTTGCCCTGAGTTTTGACGAAGTGATCGTCACCACCTTTACGGCGGGCCAGCAGACCACGCTGCCCATCTGGATGTATCAGGAGCTGATCCGTCCCCGTGACAGGCCGGTCACCAACGTGGTGGCCCTCATCATAGTGGCCTTCACCACTATCCCTATTTTGCTTGCCTACTACCTCACTCGCGACACCCATGATGTCGCTGGCAGTGGCAAATGATGACTCAACGCGTGCGCAAGGATGCAACCATGAAACTCTCTACCCAACTCTTGATTGATGGCCAGTTTGTGACCGGCGAGGGGCAGGCCGAACCCATTCTCAACCCGGCCAACGGCGAACAGATCGCCGCCGTGCCCGAAGCCTCGTTCGAACAGGTGAACCGGGCTGTGAACGGTGCCCAGCGCGCCTTCGCCCAGTGGAGCCGCACCACCCCGGCAAGCCGCAGCAACCTGCTGCTGCGTCTGGCGGATCTCGTCGAGCGCCACGCCGAGGAGTTTGCGGCGCTCGAATCCCTCAACTGCGGCAAACCCTATCTGGCTGTGCTCAATGACGAGCTGCCCGCGGTGGTGGACTGCTTCCGCTTCTTTGCCGGGGCGGCCCGCTGCCTGCAAGGGCCGCTGGCGGGAGAGTATCTCGAGGGGCACACCAGCATGATCCGGCGCGATCCCATAGGTGTTGTGGGCAGTATCGCCCCCTGGAACTACCCGCTGATGATGGCGGCCTGGAAGATGGCGCCGGTGCTGGCGGCGGGCAATACGGTGGTGCTCAAACCCTCCGAGCAGACCCCGCTCACTGCTTTACGCCTTGCCGAACTGGCCAGCGAGATCTTCCCCCGCGGCGTTATCAACGTCATCTGCGGGCGGGGCGAGAGTGTAGGGGCGCCGCTGGTGGAGCACCCGCTGGTGCGGATGGTGTCGCTCACCGGCGATATCGCCACCGGCCAGAAGATCCTGCAGAGCGCCGCCCGCACCATGAAGCGCACCCACCTTGAGCTAGGAGGCAAGGCGCCGGTCATCATCTTCGACGATGCGGATCTGGAGGCCGTAGTGGCGGGCATTCGCACCTTCGGTTTTTACAATGCAGGGCAAGATTGCACCGCCGCCTGCCGTATCTATGCCCAGGGCAAGATCTACGACAAGTTTGTCGCCGCCATGACCGAGGTGGTGGCCTCCATCAAGGTGGGAAGCCAGTACGAGGAGGGGGTCGAGATGGGGCCGCTTATTTCGGACAGACAGCGCAACCGGGTCGCCAGCTTTGTCGAGCGGGCCCAGAGCAGCGGCCATGTGGAGGTGACTGCGGGGGGCAAGATCCGCCCCGGCAACGGCTTCTTCTTCGAGCCGACCCTGATTGTCGGGGCTCGGCAGGAGGATGAGATCGTGCGCCGCGAGGTGTTTGGCCCCGTGGTGTCGGTGACCCGTTTCAACGACGCCGAGCAGGTGGTGCAGTGGGCCAACGACTCGGACTATGGCCTCGCCTCGTCGGTCTGGACCAAGGATCTGAGCCTCGCCAGCAAGGTGGCCAGCCACCTGCAATATGGCTGCACCTGGATCAACACCCACTTCATGCTTACCTCCGAGATGCCCCACGGCGGCATGAAGATGTCGGGCTACGGCAAGGATCTCTCCCTCTATGCGCTGGAGGATTACACTGTGCCGCGCCATATCATGGTCAAGCTGTAGTGGGGATTGGTGAGCGGGCTGTCACAATTTATTTACAACTGTTTCAGGCAGCCGGCTCATGGGTCGGCTGCTTTTTTTGTTGCCATTTCGTTACAGTGAAATCGTGATGAAACGGCAAGGCGCCTTGATGTGGCGCCAGAGGATGGAACCGCTATGGCAACCTTTTACACCGCCCACCAGCCGGATGCTGACGGGGTGATCCACTACAGCAACGAAGAGCACGGCACCTGGCAGATCCTGATCGAACGTCAGTTCGCCGCTCTCGATGGCAAGGGGTGTGATGAGTATCTGGCCGGTCTCGACAGGCTTGGGCTGCCCCGTGATCGCATCCCCCAGCTGGCCGAGATCAACGCCGTCTTGCAGCCTGCGACCGGCTGGTCGGTGGCGGCGGTGCCAGCGCTGATTTCGTTCGATCGCTTCTTTGCCCTGCTGGCCAACCGCCAGTTTCCGGTAGCGACCTTTATCCGGCGGCGGGACGAGCTCGACTACCTGCAAGAGCCGGATATCTTTCACGAGATCTTCGGCCACTGCGCCATGCTGACTAATCCGGCCTTTGCCCACTTCACCCACCTATACGGTCAGTTGGGGCAGCAGGCGAGCAAGGAGCAGCGGGTTTTTCTGGCGCGGCTCTACTGGTTCACCGTGGAGTTTGGCCTGCTGGCCACGCCTGACGGGCTGCGTATCTACGGTGGCGGCATTCTCTCCTCCATCGGCGAGACCGCCTATGCCCTCTCCGGCCAGCCGCTGCTGCAACCTTTCGATCTGTTGACCGTGCTGCGCACCCCGTATCGCATCGACATCATGCAGCCCACCTATTTTGTGCTGCCGAGTCTCGAGCATCTCTACCAACTGACTGGGGAGGAGATCATGGCTGCTCTGGCCGAGGCCAGTCGTCTTGGCCTCTATCCGCCACGTTTTGAGGTTCCCGCTGGCAAACAGGCGAGCTGACCAAAAGCAAACAACCCTATTTCATTTTCATTAATTTTTCATTAATTCAAGCAGGAGTAACCCATGTCCGAACTGGCCAGCCAACAGTGTGAAGCGTGTCGCGCCGATGCCCCCAAGGTGAGCGATGAGGAGCTGCGTGAGCTGATGCAGCTTATTCCCGACTGGCAGCCGCTGGTGGAGGGGGGGGCGCTGCAGCTGCGGCGGGAATTTACGTTTCGCAACTTCAAGGAGGCGCTGGCGTTTACCAACCGCCTGGGCGAACTGGCGGAGGCAGAGTTCCATCATCCGGCCATCCTGACCGAGTGGGGCAAGGTGACCGTCAGCTGGTGGACCCACAAGATCGGCGGTTTGCATCGCAACGACTTCATCATGGCTGCGCGTACAGACCAATTGCCCAGATAATCTGAGAACAGGTTGAGGCGGAGTATCCCCCTTCCTGCATTTCTGACCGAATGGGGGAGGTGACCGTCAGCTGGTGGATGCATAAGATCGGCGGCTTGCATCGCAACGACTTCATCATGGCGGCGCGCACCGATCAGTTGCTCCGGTAATCGCACCCCACACCAGCGTCATCGGTTGACCCGGGCCTGCCTGCGAAAGCGGGGCGGGCCCGCATTTTTATGGGCTGGCGCTCGCACTGGGGGGATCGAGACTGTATTATCCGCTCATTCATAGAGTTAGCTAGGAAGTGTGTCCCGAATGCGTCTTGAAGTCAGCTGTGAAGACCGCCTGGGCCTGACCCGGGAACTGCTCGACCGCCTGGTGGAGCACAATATCGATCTGCGCGGCATCGAAATCGATACCTCAGGCATCATCTATCTCAACTTTCCCGAGCTGGAGTTCAGTGATTTTCAGCACCTGATGCCGGAGATCCGCCGCATTCCCGGCGTCTACGACGTCAAGACCATCCCCTACATGCCTTCCGAGCGAGAGCATCACGAGATCGAGGCGCTGCTCAAGGCGCTGCCGGACCTGGTCTTCTCCCTCGACAGCAAGGGCAAGGTGACCCAGGCCAACCAGTCGGCCCTCACCACCCTCGGCTTGCCGGTGGAGGAGGTGCGCGGCGTGGCGCTCGGTTCGCTGGTCAAGGGCTTCTCCTTCACCCGCTGGCTGGAGGCGAGCGAGATCAAGCCGCAGACCTGCAAGCTCAGTTTCAATGGCGAAGAGTATCTGGCAGATCTGATGCCGCTGTTCGTGGCAGAAGCCCGCGGCAAGCAGGCGCTGGCTGGGGCCGTGGTGGTGCTCAAATCTGCCCGTCGGGTCGGCCTGCACTTCAGCGCGCTTCATGCGGTGGAAGTGGGGGGCTTCGAGCATCTGCAGGCTGAGAGCCCCAAGATGAAAGAGGTGCTGTCGCAAGCGCGCAAACTG
Organism: Aeromonas sp. 600774; assembly: GCF_049175075.1. Classification (NCBI taxonomy): domain Bacteria; kingdom Pseudomonadati; phylum Pseudomonadota; class Gammaproteobacteria; order Aeromonadales; family Aeromonadaceae; genus Aeromonas; species Aeromonas sp. 600774. Next base: position 88,368 of record NZ_JAAKUJ010000005.1, on the reverse strand, counting down.
GCGATGCAGGACGCGCCGCTGTTGATTGTCGGTGAGACCGGTACCGGCAAGGAGCTGCTGGCCCGTGCCTGTCACGGGGCCAGCCTGCGCTCCAGCCACCCCTTTATGGCCCTCAACTGCGCTGCCATGCCCGATAACGTGGCCGAGAGCGAGCTGTTTGGTTATGCCCCCGGTGCCTTTGGCAACAACACCGAGGGCAAGCGCGGCGTGCTGGAGCTGGCGAGCGGCGGCACCCTGATGCTAGACGAGATCGGCGACATGTCTCCCCATCTGCAGACCAAGTTTTTGCGGGTGTTGCAGGATGGGGTATTCCGCCGGGTCGGTGACGAGCAGGAGGTGAAGGTCAACGTGCGTTTCATCTGCACCACCCAGAAGCAGTTGCTGGATCTGGTGCACGAAGGAACCTTCCGCGAGGATCTCTACTATCGCCTCAACGTGCTCAGTCTGGCGCTGCCACCCCTGCGCGAGCGCAAGGCAGACATCATGGTGCTGGCCCAGCAGTTTGTCTCCCGCTTTGCCAGCGAGTTGCAGCGACCCCGTCCGCGCTTTACCCGCAACATGGCCGACTACCTGACCGCCTACCGCTGGCCGGGCAACGTGCGTCAGCTGCGCAACTGTCTCTACCGCGCCATGACACTGCTGGAAGGGGATGAGCTGGGGCCCGAGCAGATCGACCTGCCGGTGGCGGCCGATACCATGCCGCTGATCGACGAGTGGTTTGAGGGGAATCTCGACGATGCGGTGAAGCGCTTCGAGAGCCAGCTGCTGGCCCGGCTCTATCCCGCCTTCCCGTCGACCCGTCAGTTGGCCAAACGCCTGGGCGTGTCGCATACCGCCATCGCCAACAAGCTGCGGGAATATGGCATCAGCAAGAAGTAAGTTGTTCCGGATGCTAGCCAACAGAGAGCCCGTCACCAGACGGGCTCTCTGTTTTCTTTACACGGCTTCCGGGCGGGAGGGCTGCGGGAGACTTGTCAGGCCAGTGTCCACCAACTTACTATCTGGATACATGTACCCGAACCGCTATGCCACTGCAGCGGTGTTGTCAAGGCGGTCACCTCCCGATCATGCTGTTACTCTTTTCTCCCCGTTTCATCGCTCGCCTGGTGCTCTTGCTGTTAGGGTTTGGTCTGTTGTTGCCTCGCGCGCTGGCGGAAACGGCCGCGGAGATCCGCGCGACGGCGGTCAGAGAGTTGGTGCTCGATATCCTGAGTTACACTCGCTGGCCCACCGAGCCTGCGGTGCTGCGCATGTGTGTGGCGGCGCCAACGGAGTATGCCGGAGCCCTCTTTACCATCGATCGTCAGGCCAATGGCCGTGCCGTGCAGGTCAATCGTTACGACGCGAGTGATCCGGCCATCAGTGATAATTGCGATGTGCTCTATCTCGGCGTCGTCGACGAGCCGACCCGGATTGCGTTGTTTGCGCGCTTGCAGGGTCATTCAGTGCTCAGCATCAGCGAATACAACCACGACTGTTCCACCAGCTCGGTGTTCTGTCTGCAGACCGAGCCACAGAGTGTGCGAGTGCGGTTTAAAGTGAACCTCGATGCCCTGGCCCTGAGCGGCGTACGAGTACATCCCGCTGTGCTCAAGCTGGCCCGTGCCGATAAGGGGGTCCCATGAGGCGACAGGTCAGCGCGGATCCCCGTCTTCCGACCCTGCGTCAGAGCTTGGGGCGAACCCATCTGGTGGCCGCCATCACGGCCGTCAGCGTGGCGGGACTCTTTTTTACTCTGATTGCCTTGCTGGTAGTACGCTTCTACGCCGATCACAATCTGGAGCTGGTGGCCCGCGCAATCAGCTACAGCGCCGAGGCGGCGGTGGTGTTCCACGATGAAGAGGCAGCGAGCGAGGCGCTTGGCGGTATTGTCGCCCATGAGGAGGTGGCCGAAGCCAGTATCGTGCTGGCCAATGGTCAACAGCTCGCTAAATGGGTTCGTCCCGTCAGCAATCCACTAGCCACAGTCGAAGATTATCTTGCCCGCCTGCTGTTACCGGGGCCGGTCACCTATCCCATGCTGCGGGGAGGTGATCAGATTGCCACCATAGAACTGCGCGGTCATGGCGAGTATCTGTTGCTGTTCTTGCTCTCGGTGCTGCTGGTGATGGTGATTTGCCTGGTGTTGAGTGTGATGGGCGCCTTCTATGTCGCCGGGCGGATGCAGGTCGCGATCACCTCGCCACTGCGACAACTGGCACAGGTCGCCCACTCGGTGCGTCGACAACGCACTCTGGGGATGCGGGCGCCACCGGCCGATATCGTCGAGCTCAATGAACTGGGAGAGGATTTCAACGCCCTGCTGGATGAGCTGCAAGCCTGGCAGGCTCATCAGGCGCGGGAGAACGCCAGTCTGCTCCACCAGGCGACCCATGATGCGTTGACCGGGTTGCCCAACCGGGCGTTATTCGAAGCTCGCCTCGAGCATGCCATTGGCGAGGTAAGCGAGGGGGGGGCCCCGTTCGCCCTGCTTTATCTCGATTGCGATCGTTTCAAACAGATTAACGACACCCTGGGGCACAACGCCGGTGACGATGTGCTGGTGACCCTCTCCCGGCGGGTAGAGCATCAGCTGCGCCCCGGAGATCTGGTTTGCCGGCTGGGGGGGGATGAGTTCGCCATACTGCTGACACCTGTGCATCTGGGGCAGGATGTGGAAGAGGTGATCGACCGCATTCAGCAGGCGATGAGTGATCCTGTGGTATTGCGGGATGGACAGCAACTGGTGGCAGGGATCAGCATCGGTTTTGCCATCCATCAACCCGGGACCCGCGCCAGCGAGCTGTGCGAGCTGGCAGACAAAGCCATGTATTTGGCAAAACGTACACGCCGTGAGGAGGTTGAGGCCGCCAAATCGGCGTGAGTCAAGGTGTAAAGGAGTCATAACAATGAAACTATCCCTCTCCATCAAGGCTGTCGTGCTGGGCCTGTTGTTCTCTCTGCTGGCGGGTTGTCAGAGCACCCCCAGGGGGTTGACACCGGAACAGCTGGCAGTATTGAAGGAGCAAGGTTTCTATCTGACCGATGAGGGCTGGACACTGGATCTGGCCAACCGGGTGCTGTTTGCCAACAATGTGGGTGAACTCAATCCGCAGACCCGGCAGATAGTGGAAAAACTGGGCAAGGCCCTGCTTGGGGTCGGGCTCGACAAGGCGAGGGTTGACGGCCATACCGACAATACCGGCGAGAGCAGCTATAACCAGCAGCTCTCTCTGAAACGGGCTCAATCGGTGGCCGATGTGCTGATCTCGGTGGGGATGAAGCCCGCCAATCTTGAGATCCGTGGCCGTGGTGAGACGGCCCCGGTGGCGGACAACAAGAGCGCCGCCGGACGAGCAGAAAACCGCCGGGTTGCCATTGTGATTGCCAACCAGTGATTTCTACCCGGCAGTACGCCGTGTGCATAGCAAAAGAGCGCCCCGAGAGGCGCTCTTTTTGATCCGGCGACACTACTTTCCTGTGTCGGCCTCGCTGTGCTTGCGCAAGCGGATATTGATCATCTCCACCACCAGCGAGAAGGCCATGGCGAAGTAGATGTAGCCCTTCGGTATGTGCAGATCCATTCCCTCCGCCATCAGGGCAAACCCCACCAGGGTGAGGAAGGAGAGGGCCAGCATCTTGATGGTGGGATGGTCATCGACGAAATCGCCAATGGATTTGGCGGCGAACATCATGATGAAGACGGCGATCATGATGGCCAGCACCATCACCGGCACGTGATCGGCCATGCCGACTGCTGTGATCACCGAGTCGAGGCTGAACACTATGTCCAGAATGGCAATCTGGATCAGGGTGCTGACAAATCCCGAGGCCGTTTTGCTGACGCTCTCCGGCTCGGCGGCTCCTTCCAGGGTGGCGTGGATCTCGTGGGTACTTTTGGCGATAAGGAACAGCCCCCCCAGCAGCAGGATCAGGTCTCGGCCCGAGATAGCCTCGTTCAGCACGGTGAAGAGCGGCTCGGTGAGACGCATCACCCAGGCCAGCGAGAGCAGCAGCAGGATGCGGGTGCCCATGGCGAGCCCCAGCCCCAGAATGCGCGCTTTTTGGCGCTGCGCCTCCGGCAGGCGGCCGACCAGGATGGAGATAAAGATGATGTTGTCGATGCCCAGCACGATTTCGAGCAGGGTAAGGGTCGCGAGAGCAACCCAGGCGGAGGGATCAAGAACCCATTCCAGCATGATTGAACCTTGATTGAACATTGGTTGGAAAAATGAAGGTGCGAATTCTAGCAGGGGTATCACCGCTTGTCCCAGAGGGACGAAAAGATAAAAATGGTGCCCATTGCAAGGGAGGCAGGCATGTTTCGATTAGGGTTCATCATTAATCCGCTCGCCGGGATTGGCGGCGCAGTGGGGCTCAAGGGGAGTGACGGCGTGGTGGATGAGGCGATTGCTCGTGGCGCTGTGCCCAAAGCGCAGGAGCGGGCGCGGCAAGCGCTGTTGCCACTATGCGAGCTGAGCGTCCCGTTCGAACTGCTGACGGTGGCCGGAGATATGGGGGAGACGGTGGCCCGCTCTCTGGGATTGCCCTGTCGGGTGATCTATCAACCGGCCGGGGAGAGCACCTCGGCCGATGACACCCGCCATGCTGCCGGGCTGATGCGCGAAGCCGGGGTCGATCTGCTGCTGTTTGCCGGTGGCGATGGCACGGCGCGGGATATCTGCGCCGCGGTGGGGGAGTCCTGCCATGTGCTCGGCATTCCCGCGGGGTGCAAGATCCACTCCGGCGTCTACGGGGTGACGCCCGCTGCCAGCGGGCGGGTGGTGGCGCGGATGATCGCAGGGGAACTGCTCAGCCTGATCGATGCCGAGGTGCGCGACATCGACGAGGAGGCGTTTCGCGCGGGCAAGGTGCGGGCCCGCCACTACGGCCAGCTGAAGGTGCCCGGTGATCTGCGTTATGTACAGGCGGTAAAACAGGGGGGCAAGGAGTCCGAAGAGCTGGTGTTGGCGGATCTCGCCGCCGGTGTGGTGGAGCAGATGGAGCCCGATACCCTCTATCTGATGGGCTCCGGCAGCACGGTGGCAGCCTGTATGGCAGAGCTCGGTCTGGAAAATACTTTGCTCGGTGTGGATCTGGTGGAAAATGGCCGACTTATCGGGCAGGATCTCAGCGCCGCCGAGATCCTGACCCGGATCCGCGGCCGTCGCTGCCGACTGATCATTACCCTGATCGGCGGACAGGGACATCTGTTCGGGCGCGGAAATCAGCAATTGAGTCCTGAGGTGATTCGGTGTGTCGGGCTGGAGAATATCCAGGTGCTGGCAACCAAAGCCAAGCTTGCCGCCCTTGCGGGCAGGCCGCTGCTGGTGGATACCGATGATCCGCAATTAAACCGGGCGTTGCGTGGTTATCTGCGAATAACCACGGGATACAAGGAGCAGGCCATCTACCCGGTGGCCAACCCGGAATAGGACGCCAAGGACGCTGCTGGCCTGGCGCCAGAGAGCTGCAATCAACCGGATTGCGGTTCCATACCCCCGAATTTTTTGCCGCAAATGAGGCTGCGTTACATGACGATTCACGATTTTGAGCACAAGTTGTTGGGACTGATCGACAGCATGGTTGCCACCGCGACCGACGATGAGCTGTTTGCGGGGGGTTACCTGCGAGGTCATATCTCATTGGCCGTTGCCCGGGCCGAGCTGGAAGGCAAGACCCTGGTGCGGGACGTCAAGAGCTATGTGCTGCGCAGCCTCAACGAGGCGATCTTGCAAGGTGAGCTCTCGGAAGAGGATGAGAAACTGGTGCAGGCAATGTGGATTCGTTTGCAACAAGACGCAGAAGCTTGATCGGATACACAATTCAAACTGAAGTTTGAGTTTATTCTTCCCCTGAAGTTAGTGAAAGGTTAATAATAAGTTTCGCCTTTTGTTTCAGGGATTAAACTATGGCCTCCTCCTCACGCATTGCCAATAAACTGCCGCTCGAGATGCTCTATCACTGGGAGCGGCAGTGTCCTGATCGAACCTACCTGCGTCAAACCATCAACCGCGAATATGTCGATTTCACCTGGGGTGAAGTGGCCGATGAAGCGCGGCGGATGGTGACGGCCTTGCGTCACCTCGGTCTGGTGGCCGGTGACAAGGTGGCGCTGCTCTCCAAGAACTGCGCCCAGTGGTTTATCGCCGATCTGGCGATGCAGATGGGGCAGTATGTGAGCGTGCCCATCTACCCGACTGCCAACGTCGATACCATCGAATATGTGCTGCGCCATAGCGAGGCCAAAGCGATCTTCGTCGGCAAGCTGGATGACTGGAAGAGTCAGGAGGCGGGCGTACCCACCGATCTGCTGCGCATCGCCTTCCCCTATGACACCATGCCAGCCAGCCACCAGTGGGACGATCTGCTGGAGGCGCATGAGCCGATCCCTGACAGCCCGGTGCAGGCCCCTGACTCCCTGCTGAGTCTGGTCTACACCTCCGGCAGCACCGGCAAGCCGAAAGGGGCGATGCTGAGCGTCGAGCGTTACGCCTGGTCCTGCGAGAAGCTGGTGGAGACGGTGAGCCTGAGCCAAGCCGATCGGGGCTTCTCCTACCTGCCGCTGGCCCACATTACCGAGCGGGTCTACATCTACGGCGGCAGCCTCTATGGCGGTGCTACCATAGCCTTCCCTGAATCCCTCGACACCTTTATCGAAGATGTCAAACGCTGCCGTCCCACCGTCTTTATCTCGGTGCCACGGCTGTGGGCCATGTTCCGCATCAAGATCCACGAGAAGCTGCCCCAGAACAAACTGGCGTTGCTGCTCAAGATCCCGCTTATCTCCGGCCTTATCAAACGCAAGCTGCAAAAGGGGTTGGGACTGGATCAGGCCCGGGTACTCGGCTGCGGCTCCGCGCCTGTCTCCCCTGCGCTGCTTGAGTGGTATCTGAGCATTGGCCTCAAGGTGACGGAAGCCTGGGGCATGACCGAGAACCACGCCTACTCCACCATCAACTACCCGTTCCGCGCCGACAAGATCGGCACCGTCGGCAAGGCGGGGATCGGAGTGACCATCAAGATCTCCGATGAGGGGGAGATCCTTTGCCGCTGCGAAGGGATGATGCTGGGTTACTACAAGGATCCCGAGCACAGCGCCGAGGCCATCGATGCCGAGGGGTGGCTCCACACCGGCGACATGGGCAAGCTGGACAAGGAGGGTTATCTCACCATCACCGGCCGGATGAAGGATGTGTTCAAGACCGCCAAGGGCAAGTATGTGGCGCCGGTGCCTATCGAGGGGCTGCTGGGGCAGGAGCCCATCATCGAACAGCTCTGCGTGATTGGTTACGGCATGCCCCAGCCTATTGCACTGGTGCAGCTGGCCGAGAGCGCCATGAAGGGAAATCGGGAGGAGGTCAACGCCAGACTGGAAGCGGCGCGGGTTCGGGTCAACGATCAGCTGGAATCCCACGCCAAGATCCGCGGCATTCTGGTAGTGAAAACCCCCTGGAATATCGAGAACGGTGTGCTGACTCCCACCATGAAGATCAAGCGTCACCTGCTGGAGCAAAAGTACGCCCAGGTCGGGGATCGCTGGCCCTCATCCCAAGTGGTGGTGTGGGAGGAGTAAATCCCGTCTTTCCATAGCGCACCAAACAACAACGGCCCTTGATGGGCCGTTGTTGTGTTTGAGGCATATCACTCGCCGCTGTTTTGTCGGCGAGTAAAAGCGCGCCCAGTTAGATCTGCGCCAGCGCGGCGGCCAGATCGGCGATCAGATCGTCCGCATCTTCCACCCCGATGCTGAAGCGGATGAGGTCGTCGTTGACCCCGGCGGCGAGGCGGCTTGCCTCGTCCATGGCGGCGTGAGTGGTGCTGGCCGGATGGCAGGCAAGACTCTCCAAATCGCCCAGACTCACCGCCTGCACGAACAGTTGCAGGTTATCGAGCAGGGTGGCGCAGCGCTCAAACCCGCCTTCCAGCTCAATGCTCACCATGCCGCCAAAGCCGCTGGCGAAGGCGCCGAGGGCATCGTGGCCCGGATGGCTGGCAAGCCCCGGGTAGATCACCTTCTTCACCGCCGGATGGGCGGCCAGAAACTCGGCCACTTTCTGGGCATTGTGCAGGTGGGCATCCATCCGCAGCGGCAGGGTCTTGACCCCACGCTGCAGCAGGTAGGCCTCCTGCGGGCCGATGGGGGAGCCGATATGCTTGAGGGCCACGGTGCGGATCGACTTCATCAGGGCGTGAGATCCCGCTACCACCCCGGCGATGATGTCGCCATGGCCGCCCAGATATTTGGTGCCGCTGTGCATCACCACATCGACACCGAGCTCCAGCGGACGCAGCAGGTAGGGGGTGAGGAAGGTGTTGTCACACACAGTGATGGCGCCCACCTTGCGGGCCGCTTCCACCACCAGCCGCGGATCCACCACCTTGAGGGTGGGGTTGGTCAGGGTTTCGAACAGTACCACCTTGGTAGCAGGGCGGATGTTGGCCAGCAGATCCCGATCGCTCTCGTAGGCGGTGACCTTGATGCCGGCGCGGCTGAAGGTCTGCTTCAAGAAGGCATCGGTGCCGCCGTAGAGCGGGCCGATATAGGCCACCTCATCGCCGCTGTCGGCCAGCGCATACATGATGGCGCTCACCGCCGCCATGCCGCTCGCCACCACCAGCGCTTCATCGGCACCTTCGAGGGCTGCCAGCTTCTGCTCCAGCTCGGCGGTGGTGGGGTTGCCAAAGCGGCTGTAGATAAAGCCGGGGGCTTGACCTGCAAAGCGCTCCTTGCCCGCCTGGGCGTTGAAGTAGCTGAAGGTGCTGCTTTGGTAGAGCGGGGTGGTGAGGGCGCCGGTCTGTGGGTCGATCCGCTGGCCGCTGTGTACGCTCATGGTCTTGAATTTCATCGTGTTGCTCCGTGATGACCAGGCTCTGGCCATGACTTGTTTTGTTGTTCGTTGCTTGTTGTTTTTGTCAGCGCGGGTATGTGCATGCGGCTTATGGCTTATGCATATACCCGCCTAGGGATCTTTACGCTGCTTAGGCCGTTATCGCTTCGCTTTCAGTGCGCGGGAGGCGAGTTGGTTCCACCGGCCCATAGTGCCGCGCCGCCACATCCGGGTGGGAGCGCAGCCGCCCCTTGAGCACGTTCTCCCCCACCTGATTAAAGAGCGGGTTGGTCGGGTCACTCTCCGGCCCTTGCGCCTGTGCTGCCAGCGCGGGGGAGAGGCTGAGCAGTGGCACGGTGGCATCGAGCCGCGCCGCCATAAAGAAGGCGCAGGAGAGGCGCGATACGCCGGGCGGCGGGCTCACCACCCGATGCAGGGTCGCCTTGAGATAGCCGTTGGAGGCCAGCTCAAGCAGCTCGCCGATATTGACCACCAGCGCACCCGGCAGGGGGGGCGCGGAGATCCAGCCGTTGGCCGTCTCGACCTCAAGCCCCGAGTGATTGTCCTGCATCACCAGCGTCAGGTAGCCGGGATCCTTGTGGGCGCCAACCCCCTGACTGCTGCCGCCCGCCTCTTGCCCCGGGTAATGAATCAGTTTCATGTGCTGGTAGGGGGCGCCGCGGATGCTGTCGTCAAACACGTTGGCCGGTTGCTCCAGCACCTCGGCAAAAGCGGCCAGCAGGGTGAGGGTGATGTCGCTCAGCCGATCCTGCCACGCCAGCAGATGGGCTTTCATCTCTGGCAGGGCGGTCGGCCACTGGTTGGGGCCGATCAGCCGCTGCCATGGTTCACGGATCAGGGCCGCAGGCAGGGCTTGCGCCTCATTCATGATATCGAACTGCTCCCGCAGATCCGGCCGCGCTCGGGTCAGCTCGGCACCGACCCGGTTGTAGCCGCGAAAGTGGGGGCTGTTGACCATCTGCACCGCCAGCTTCTCCTGCTCCGGCAGGGCAAAGAAGCGCTCTGCCAGCGCCAGAGTCTCTCGTTGCTCGGCGTCACTCAGGCCATGCCCTGTCAGATAGAAAAAGCCGACGTCGCGGGCGGCCGCGGCTAGCCGGGCCAGCATAGGGCGACGCAGGTCGGGTGCCCCGTTGAGGGCAGCCAGATCGATGATCGGCAGTGGTGAATGTTCCATGTGCACCTCCTCACTCTTTCGTTATCTCTAGCGCCATCTCTTCTGCTGCCTCTGGTGCGGGCAGGTCTGATGAGCGGCAAACGGGATGGCGCGACAGTGTGGCGGTATGCGCAGCGGTGTGGCGCCATCTGGAATGAAGGGGATGCTACTGTTCGGTGTTATAAGACGGAAACAACAAATTATTCTTAGTTATATACAAAATTCGAAATGGAATTCGGTGTGTAATGGGGTGGCTGCTTTTTGCGCAGCCATTAAGGGCGGAATGGGAAATGATGGGAAGGAGAGTGATAACCAGAGGCAAGCTGCCCGCGGTAAAAATGAACAAAACAGAAAATGGCCAAAACAGAAGGGAGGCGGATGCCTCCCTTCTGTTTGAGCGGGTGTTCACCTGACCGGGTGCTCAGGCAAGTGACCGCGCATTCTGGCCTTAACCGGTTGCAGGCTCTCAGTAACCCAGGGTAAAGCGCTGGCGCAGGTGAGCCGGTTTTTCCGCCTCGTTCAGCACGCCGTCGGCCAGATCACCGGCGGTGATCCCAGCAGGCTGTTCGCCACTAAAGAGCACCTGATCGCCACCAATCCGATAGCCGCCGCGCTTCTCACCCGGCTCCAGGAACACCGGGGGAGAGACAAAGCGCCAGTCGAGGGCGGTTTCACGACGCAGGGCGGTGAGACCGTCGCGGGCCGCCAGCGCCCCCTGTTTCCACTCGGCCGGAAACTCCGGGGTATCCACCAGTTGTACGCCGGGGGCGACCTCCAGACTGCCGGCGCCACCTACTACCAGCAGCCAGCTGTTGGCCGCTTTGGCTGCTGCGACAATCGCGTTGGCACCCTTGAGGTACTGGTCGTAGATATCCGGTGTGGTCCAGCCCGGGTTGTAGGCGCTGATCACCCGATCGTGCCCCTTGATCACCTCGGCCAATGCCTGCGGGTTTTGGGCATCCACCGCCACTGCGGTGACCTGCGGATGGGCGGCCACCTTGCTGACATCGCGGACGATGGCGGTGACGTGATGGCCGCGGCTGATGGCCTCGTTCAGGATGGCTGAACCGACAAAACCGCTGGCACCGATCAGGGCAATCTTCATGGGGAACTCTCCTTCACTGTTGGAATGGGGCTATCCTACGCCGCCACTTATGATTTAATAATCACCTCAAAAATGCATTCACTTATAAGCTGGGTTTAATAATGGAACAGCTCAGACGTTACGCCATCTTCGCCGCCGTGGTGGAAGCGGGCAGCATGACAGGGGCGGCCAAATCCCTCGGCATGACCCCCTCAGCCGTCAGTCAGCATATCAGCCAGCTGGAGAGCCTGCTCGGACTGCCCCTGCTCCATCGCTCCACCCGTCGCCTCAGTCTGACCGAGGCGGGAGAGGTGGTATGGCAAGGGTGCCGGGCGTTGCAGCAGACCCTGAGCGAGACCGAGCTGCGCCTCTCCGAGGTGCGAGACGCCCTGCTCGGGGAAGTGCGGATCACCGCCCCGGTTGGGATGGCGGGCCAACCGTTGGCACTGGCCCTCTCGCCGCTGCTGCAGGCCCACCCCGGTCTCACCATCCAGATCATCGCCGACGACGAGAAGCGAGATCTGATTGCCGAGCGGATCGACGTGGCGCTGCGGGTCGGCACCTTGCCCGACTCGACTCTGGTGGCCCGCAAGTTGGGCCAGACCCGGATGCTGCTCTGCGCCGCTCCCGCCTATCTGGCGCGCAAGGGGACGCCGCGCATGCCCGCCGATCTGGCCACCCACGACTGGCTCTGCGGCGACATGCTGGGCAACGGTTTGCTGCTGCAGGATGAAAAGGGTGGCGAACACAGGGTGAGGTTCAAGGCCAAGGTGCTCTGCAATAACGTGTTGCCCTTGCGCCAGTTTGCGCTGGCGGGGCAGGGGATCTCGCTGCAACCGGAGGGAGAGATTGGCGAGGATCTGGCGCAGGGGCGTCTGCTCGAACTGCTGCCCGGTTTTCGGGTGGCACCGATGGAGATCCACGCCATCACGCCGCAGCGGGAGATCCCAGAGAAGGTGCGACGGGTGGTGGAGGCGCTGCGCAGCTACTTCGGAACGCTCTGAGCCATCATCAAGCCATGGTAGCCCGGATGCGAGCAAAGAGGCTCTGCAGGCAGGCTTGATCCCGATCGGCGGCCCGCACCGCGCCGTACATATGGCGACGAATACCACTCCCGAGGGGGCGAGCGCAGAGCATCCCCTGTCTGACAAACTCGTCGCTGGCCCAGCGCGGCAGAGCGGCGACGCCGAGGCCAGCAGCGGCCATCTGCAGCATCACCGAGGTATTGTCCACCGGCTTGCAACGGGCGGGCTCCACCCCGGCGGGTTGCAAAAAGCGGCTGAAGATATCCATGCGGCTGCGCTCCACCGGATAGACCAGCAGCACCTCCGCCCCCAGATCGCCCGGCTCGATGCGGCTCTGGTGGCAGAGAGGATGATCCGGCGCCATCACCAGAGTCAGATCGAAGGCAAACAGCGGCTCGAAGTGGAGATCGCCGCGGGCCTGCACGTCCGAGGTGAGCAGCAGGTCGAGCTGGCCGCCTAGCAGGGCATTGATGGCATCAAAGCCCGGCACTGACTCCACCTCCAGATCCACCCCAGGCCACTGGCGGCGAAAATCGGGCAACAGCGGCAGCAGCCACTGGATGCAACTGTGGCAATCAAGCGCCAGATGCAGCCTGCCCGCATCGCCGCTCTGCAGGGCCTGCAACTGCTTCTCGGCCTGGGCCAGGGCGGGCAGTACCTGACGGGCGAGGGCGAGCAGCTGGCTGCCGGCTGCGGTCAGCACCAGCGGGCGGCTTTTGCGCAGGTAAAGCTCCAGATTGAGGCGGGTCTCCAGCTCTTTGAGCTGGTGGGAGAGGGCGGACTGGGTGAGGTTGAGGGTCAGCGCCGCACCGGCCAGCGAGCCCTGCTCGGCCAGCGCGGTTAATGTTTTCAAGTGTTTGATCTCTATCCCTGCATTGCTTGGCACTGCCATAAGATGGCTCCTTGTGAGATTGCGTATGGCGCTGATAATGCTGTCGGCGGTGGCTTGGCCTTTAGCCTCCTGCGCTTCTTTATCCTGCCTTCTTGCTTGCTCCTGCACTTCTTAACACATGCAAAATCGGCCTCTGTATCCGCGCGGTGAACCTGTTCGGCGGTCAGTTGAGGATTATTTGAGAGCCACTTGAAGAGGATTCAATAGCCAGCGTCACCTTATCTTGTCATTTTGGATGTGTAAACATCTGGATGGCTAAATCATCCAGTTTCCCATCAGATGAATGAGCATAAGGAAATGAACCTATGACACGAGCACACACCCTGGGCTTCCCCCGTATCGGCGCCAAGCGCGAGCTGAAATTTGCCCTCGAATCCTACTGGCGTGGCGAGACCACTCAGGCCGAACTTGTTGCCGTGGGCAAAACGCTGCGTGAGCGCCATTGGCAGGCCCAGCACGGCGCCGGGGTCAATCTGCTGCCGGTGGGCGACTTCGCCTGGTACGATCAGGTGCTCGGCACCAGCCTGCTGGTGGATGCAGTGCCTGCCCGTCACCGTCATGGCGAGACCGATCTCGACACCCTGTTCCGGGTGGCCCGCGGCCGTGCGCCGACCGGCCCGGCGGCGGCCGCCGCCGAGATGACCAAATGGTTCAACACCAACTATCACTATCTGGTGCCGGAATTCAGCCGTGATCAGCGCTTCAAGCTGGGCTGGAGCCAGCTGTTTGACGAGGTCGAAGAGGCCAAGGCGCTGGGGCTGCCGGTCAAGGCGGTGCTGCTGGGGCCGGTCTCTTATCTGTGGCTCGGCAAGGAGAAAGAGAGCGGCTTCTCCCGCCTTGAACTGCTCGATCGTCTGCTGATTGTCTATCAGGAGATCCTGGCCAAGTTGGCCGCCCAGGGAGTGGAGTGGGTACAGATCGATGAACCTGCGCTGACGCTGGACCTGCCGGACGAGTGGCGGCTGGCCTATCTCAACGCCTACGAGCGCCTTGCGGGCCCCTGCAAGCTGTTGCTCACCACCTATTTCGGTTCGGTTGCCCATCAGCGCGACATCATCACCAGCCTGAAAGTGGATGGCCTGCATCTGGATCTGGTGGCCGCCCCCGAGCAGCTGGAGACCCTGGTGCCGCATCTGCCCGCCCAGTGGGTCATCTCCGCCGGGGTGATCAACGGCCGCAACGTCTGGCGCGCCAATCTGGCCAAGCTGGTGCCGACTCTGAAGGCACTGAAAGCCAAACTCGGCGAGCGGCTCTGGGTGGCCTCATCCTGCTCGTTGCTGCACAGCCCGGTGGATTTGACCCTGGAGCCGGAGCTGGATCCCCAGACCCGCAGCTGGTTCGCCTTCGCCCTGCAAAAATGTTTCGAGCTGGGGCTGCTCAAAGAGTATCTGGATGGGGGCGAGCTAGACAAAATCGCCGCCTACAGCCAGCCCATCGTGGATCGGGAGTCCGACAGCCGGGTGCACAAAAAAGCGGTGCAGTCACGGCTCGCCAGCCTCACCAACAGCGATTTTGATCGCCACAGCCCCTATCCGGTCAGGGCCGAGCTGCAGCGCTCGGATCTCAAGCTGCCGCTGCTGCCCACTACCACCATCGGCTCCTTCCCGCAGACCTCGCAGATCCGGGTTTTGCGGCAGGATTGGCGCGCCGGTCGCATCGATGACAGCGCCTACGAGGCGGGCATTAAGGCCGAGATCCGCGATGCCATCGCGCGTCAGGAGGCCATCGGGCTGGACGTGCTGGTACATGGCGAGGCCGAGCGCAATGACATGGTGGAGTATTTCGGTGAGCTGCTGGATGGCTTTGCCATCACCCGTTTCGGCTGGGTACAGAGCTATGGCTCCCGCTGCGTCAAGCCGCCGGTGATCACCCGCGACATCGACCGCCCGACCCCCATGACGCTCGAATGGACCCGATTTGCCCAGAGCCTGACCGACAAGCCGGTCAAGGGGATGCTGACTGGCCCTGTGACCATCCTCTGCTGGTCCTTCCCGCGGGAAGATGTGAGCCGCGAGCAATCCGCCCTGCAGATTGGCCTCGCCATTCGCGACGAGGTGGCAGATCTGGAAGCCGCCGGCATCAAGATCATCCAGATCGACGAACCGGCGATCCGTGAAGGCTTGCCCCTGCGCAAGCAGGATCATCAGGCTTATCTCGACTGGGCGGTGCGCGCCTTCCGTCTGAGCGCGAGCCCGGTGGCGGACAGCACCCAGATCCACACCCACATGTGCTACAGCGATTTCAACCTCATCATCGAGGCGGTGGCGGCGTTGGATGCGGATGTGATCACCATCGAGACCAGCCGCAGCCAGATGCAGCTGCTCGAAGCGTTCGAACGCTTCAACTACCCCAACGAGATTGGCCCGGGCGTCTACGACATCCACTCGCCGAACGTGCCGAGCCAGAGCTGGATTGAGGGGTTGCTGCGCAAGGCGGCCAAGCAGATCCCGGCCGAGCGGCTCTGGGTCAACCCGGATTGCGGCCTCAAGACCCGCGGCTGGGAAGAGACAGAGGCCGCCCTCAAGGTGATGGTCGATGCCACCAAGGCGCTGCGGGTCGAGCTGGCGTAACCGGCAAGCCGTGACCGCCATCGATAAGGTGGTGTGCTGACAAACGAACGAGAGAGGGGAAGCCACTGCTTCCTCTCTTTTTTTTTCGTTGGCCACTTTTTCCACTGGATCCTGAACCTTGCCGCAGCCCGCTTTGCACTAGGCTCAGAGTTGGCAGAAGTGGATGGAGTCGCGGCCATGAGAGTCAGTCTGGGGAGCGCAATCCTGTGGGGATTGCTGATGTGGCAGAGTGTATGGGCGGCGCCAGCGGCCGAGTTGAAGATGGTCTACTTTGACGACTTTGCCCCATATTCGTGGCGTGACGAACAGGGCAGGATGCGCGGGCTGATGATCGACGTGATGGATCGGGTGGTTGTGCAGATGGGGCTGCGGGTGCGCCATGAAGGTTATCCGTGGCAACGGGCGCAAAAACTGGTGCGGATGGCGCAGGCCGATGGCTTCGTGACCATCGCAACTCGGGAGCGGCGCAGCTATACCCTGATTGTGGAAGAGCCGGTCACTACCACTGTGCTAACCATTTTTACCCAGCGCGCCCATCCCCGCATGGCGGAGTTTCAGCGAGCCAGCCGCTTGAGCGACTTCAAATCGCTTACCTTTCTCGACTATTTCGGTAACGGCTGGGGCAAGGAGAACCTGGCGGGCTTCACCGTTCATCACACCATCAATGTCGATAATGTCTTCAAAATGCTGGCGGCGGGGCGGGGGGACCTGATGGTGGCCGACCCACTTGTGGCACGCTTCAAACTCAACCAGCTGGGTCTCTCCGGGTTGGTGGTCGAGGTGCCGCTGCAGCTTGACTCTACCCCGTTCAATCTCTGCATCGGCAAGCACTCCCGCTTCAATACCCGGATAACCGAGTTCAACAGTGCCCTGCAACAGCTGCGACAAAGCGGCGAGTTGGCGCGTATCGTCGAACGATATCGTTGATGCGCGGCTGCCATCTGCTGTTTGCCAACGGCGTGTCTATCTTGGCGTCATATCGGCGATGGTTGCCCAGAAGGCATCGATCAAGGGCCCCTTGCTGTGGGGCGGACGGATAAGGCCAATGGTCCAGCAGGCTTCCCCATCTCTGAGGGGGAGGGTGAGCACATCAGGGTGCTCTATGGTGGTGGAGGAGGGAACCAGAGTCCAGGCGATCTCTGCCGCCGCGGTGGCAACACCGGCGGCGAAGTCGTTGACGTACTGGATATCGCGAAAACGCAGCCCGCTCTGGGCCAGATAGTTCATCAGGTGATCGTAAAAGGACGGCGCCTTGTCCCGACGCAGGATCGCCAGCGGCTTGTCCACCAGATCCGCCAACTCCCTCACATCGCGGTAGCTGGCGGGCAGCACGGCGACAAAGTGGGCTTCGACCACCGGCAGGGCGTGCCACCCCTTGGGGGCGGGCAGGCGGCAAAAACCGAGATCCAGCTTGCCTTCACTGAGCGCCAGTAGCTGGTGGTGGGTGGAGAGATCGTTGAGCTCGATGGTCACTTGCGGCCGCTCGGCGCGAAAACGGGCAATGGCGGCGGGCACCAGGATTTTGGTGGCCACGCCAAAGCCGATGCGCAGGGTGCCGACATTGCCCGCCAGCACGTCGCGGGCTGTGCGTGACAGCTGCTCACTCTGGATGACCACAGCGCGGGCATCTTCATACAGCGCCCTGCCCAGTCCGGTGAGGCGAGTGGTACTGGCGTTGCGCTCGAACAGCTCACCGCCCAGCTCCTCCTCCAGTCGCCTTATCTGTTTGCTCAGGGCCGACTGGGTAACATGCTGGCGCACCGCCGCCTGGCCGAAGTGCAGCACCTCCCCCAGAGTGACGAAGGCTGTCAGATCCCGTAGCTCCATCAGGGCTCCTTTCATTCCTGTTGGGAATGTTGAGTGGTCCAATTTGTCATTGGACGGAATTTTAGAAGTGTTGGATGCTTATGCCAATTCATTTCGGGTGCCCAGACAGGGGGCGCCGGGTTATCAGAGATGGCTGACACCATCAGCGCAGAAGGAGCAATACCAGATGCATCACCACAAGTTCAACGACTTCCCGAGCGATTTTCTGTGGGGCGCCGCCTCCGCCGCCTATCAGGTGGAGGGGGGCTGGAATGCCGATGGCAAGGGGCCCTCGGTGTGGGATCTCTTCACCAAGCTGCCGGGCAAGACCTTTGAGGGGAGCAACGGCGATGTGGCGGTGGATCACTACCACCGCATGGAAGAGGACGTGGCGCTGATGGCCGAGATGGGGCTCAAGGCCTACCGCTTCTCGGTGAGCTGGCCGCGCATTTATCCCACCGGTCGGGGGGAGGTGAACGAGGCGGGACTGGCTTTCTACGAGAAGCTGATCGACACCCTCTTGGCCCACCAGATCGAGCCGGTACTGACCCTTTATCACTGGGATCTGCCGCAGGCGCTGCAGGATGAGTACGGCGGCTGGGAAGACCGACGCATTATCGAGGATTTTGAGCGCTACTGCGTGACCCTCTATCAGCGTTTTGCCGGCAAGGTGAAGTACTGGGTCTCTCTCAACGAGCAGAACTACAACCTGACCAACGCCTATCAGCTCGGCACCCATCCGCCGGCCGTGCAGGATCGCAAGCGCTTCTTTGCCGCCAACCATATCGCGTTTCTGGCCAACGCCCGGGTGATCAAGGCGTTTCGCCAGCATGTGCCAAATGGCCTCATCGGCCCGAGCTTTGCCTACTCCCCAGCCTATCCGGCGTCGTGCGACCCGAAAGATATGCTGGCCTACGAGAACGCCGAGGAGTTCAACAACCTCTGGTGGCTGGATGCCTACTGCTTTGGCCGCTATCCGCAGGCGGCGCTCGCTTACTTGCGAGAAAACGGCGAGGCGCCGGAGATCCTGCCGGGCGATATGGAGTTGCTGCGCGAGGGGACGCCCGACTACATCGGCGTCAACTACTACTACACCCTGACCTACACAGATAACCCCTTGGGTGGTCAGACCCTGCAGCGGATCAACACCACCGGCAAGAAGGGTACTACGCCATCGAGCGGCATCCCCGGCCTCTACAAGACAGCGCCCAATCCGCACCTTGAGACCAGCAACTGGGACTGGGCCATCGATCCGATCGGGATGCGCATCGCCCTGCGTCGCCTCTCTTCCCGCTATGGCCTGCCGCTGATGATCACCGAGAACGGTCTTGGCGAGTTCGACAAGCTGGAGGCGGGCGACAAGGTGAACGATGCGTACCGCATCGATTACCTGCGCAGCCACGTCAAGGCGTGCCAGGAGGCGATGCAGGATGGGGTGGAATTGCTCGGCTACTGCGCCTGGTCGTTCACCGACATCCTGAGCTGGCTCAACGGCTACCAGAAGCGCTACGGCTTCGTCTATGTGGATCGTGACGAGCAGGGGGGCTCCCTTCGCCGGATCAAGAAAGCGAGCTTCCACTGGTACAGACAGGTGATTGCGAGCCAGGGCAAGCAGCTCTGACGATGTATCGCGTCGCGTAATCAGCGGGCCCGGGCAATCCCCGGGCCCGCGCTGTTTGTGGCGAAGGAGAGGGGACAAGCCGGTTTCTCACCGTGCGACTCATCCCTGTTTGCTGATTTTTGTCCTGCCAAAGCTGCCGACCCCTGCTATTATCTGCGGCCGAACATGAGCCAATAAAAATCAGGATATCGTGATGACTGACCACACTTTTATTCCCGGCAAGGACGCGGCGCTGGAAGACTCCATCGAACGCTTCCAGACCAAGCTGCAAGCCTTGGGCTTTGATATTGAAGAGGCCTCCTGGCTCAACCCCGTGCCGAACGTCTGGTCGGTGCATATTCGGGACAAAGAGTGCGCCCTCTGCTTCACCAACGGCAAGGGTGCCAGCAAGAAGGCGGCCCTCGCTTCTGCCCTTGGCGAATATTTCGAGCGTCTCTCCACCAACTACTTCTTCGCCGACTTCTATCTGGGCGAGCAGGTCGCCAACGGCGATTTCGTTCACTACCCGAACGAGAAGTGGTTCCCCATCGAGGGTGACCAGTTCCCGGCCGGTCTGCTCGACAGCTTCACCCGCAAGTTCTACAACCCGGACGGTGAAGTGACCGCCGACATGCTGGTGGATCTGCAGTCAAACAACGAGGAGCGCGGTATCGTCGCCCTGCCGTTCGAGCGTCAGTCCGATCACGAGACCGTCTACATCCCGATGAACATCATCGGCAACCTCTATGTCTCCAACGGCATGAGCGCCGGCAACACCAAGACCGAAGCGCGCACCCAGGCGCTCTCCGAGGTGTTCGAGCGCCACGTGAAGAACAAGATCATTGCCGAGGCCATCAGCTTGCCGCTGATCCCGGACGAGGTGATTGCCCGTTATCCGGGAATTGCAGCCTCCATCGCGGCGCTCGAAGCGGAAGGCTTCCCCATTTACAGCTTCGATGCCTCTCTGGGTGGCCGTTATCCGGTCATCTGCGTGGTGCTGCTCAACCCGAGCAATGGCACCTGCTTTGCCTCCTTCGGCGCCCACCCGCGCTTCGAAGTGGCCTTCGAGCGGACCGTCACTGAGCTGCTGCAGGGCCGCGGTCTCAAGGATCTCGACGTGTTTGTACCGCCGTCATTCGACAACGAGCAGGTAGCGGATCACCACAACCTCGAGACCCACTTCATCGACTCCTCGGGCCTTATCAGCTGGGATCTGTTCAAGCAGGATGCGGACTTCGAGTTTGCCGACTGGGATTTTCGCGGCACCTCGCAGGAGGAGTTCGATCACCTGATCGGCATCTTCCACGAGCTGGAGCAGCCGGTCTATATCGCCGACTACGAGCATCTGGGTGTCTACGCCTGCCGCATTCTGGTGCCGGGCATGTCCGACATCTATCCGGCCGAAGATCTGCTGCTGGCCAACAACAATATGGGCGCCAACCTGCGCGAAGTGATCCTGGCGCTGCCATCACTTGATTGGGATGCCGAGCAGTATATGGCGTTGTTTGATCAACTCGATGAAGAGGGGCACGACGAGCGTACCCGTGTACGCGAGCTGCTGGGCATCGCCGCTGCCAAGGGTACCGCGCTGCACACCCTGCGCGTTGGCGAGCTGAAAGCCATGCTGGCGCTGGCCGCAGGTGAGCTGGAGACCGCACTGGATCTCATCGACTGGACCATGGAGTTCAACCAGTCGGTGTTCACTGCCGAGCGTGCCAGTTACTACCGAGCCCTGCGCGCCTGTGTCGAGCTGTTCCTCGATGAGGAGCGGGATCCGGAGCAGTATCGCGCCGTCTTCACTCGCATGTATGGCGAAGAGACGCTGGCACAGGCATGGGCCAACGCCAGTGGTGAAGCACGCTTCCACGGGCTGGAAGCGGCCGACCTGTCGCTCTCCCAGTTCCCGCTGCACCAGAAGCTGCTGGCGGCTTACGAGAAGCTGCAAAAGGCCAAGCGAGCCCATCACTGGGCCTAATCGTTGCTGTAAAGGAAGGGGCCGAGTGGCCCCTTCTGTTTATCGTGCGGCAAGGCACGGGATAGTTATTCAAAGATGAAATAAAAAACAAAAAATACCCCTAAGGGGGTTGATGGCAGGGCAGGGGATGTGCTGTCGATCTGCAAAGATATCTTGCCAATACCATATTTCCGTGATTGGAAATAAATTCTTTAAAATCATTGCATTAAAAATGTGACATTTCTGTTTCAGCTGATACCTGGTGTAAAGTGGCGTAGCCATCGCACTAAAATATTTGTAGTAAAATTACATTCGCACACTGATAAACTTGATCAATGTCAATTTTGGCTATTTGGCCCTTTGTTATGATTTCAACAGGCAAAACATTCAGGTAGAAAATAATTGAAAGCTGAATCTCCATTCGATTGTCTCAAGCCCGAAGCCATCGCTGCACTGGCTGAAGACATCACCTATGCCAAGGCTACCAAGCCGGCATACAAGGTCATTCCACTGGCCATTACCGCAGGCGCTTTCATCGCCATCGCGTTTATCTTCTACATTACTGTCACGACCGGTTCCGGCTCTATGTCTTGGGGTATGGCCAAGTTAGTTGGCGGTCTCTGCTTCTCTCTCGGACTTATTCTCTGTGTGCTGCTCGGTGCCGAGCTGTTCACCTCCACCACCCTGACGCTGGTGGCCAAAGCTGCCAATCGCATCAGCTGGGCTCAGCTGCTCAAGAACTGGGGTCTGGTCTACTTCGGCAACCTGATTGGCGGTCTGCTGATGGTGGCGCTGATCATCGTTTCTGCCGAGTACACGGCAGCAGACGGTCAGTGGGGCCTTAACGCCCTCAAAGTGGCCCAACACAAAATTCACCACACCTTCTTCGAAGCGGTGGCGCTGGGTATCCTCTGTAACCTGATGGTATGTCTTGCTGCCTGGATGGCCTTTGGTGCCCGCAGCGCGACTGACAAGGTAGTCGTCATGCTGCTGCCGGTTGCCATGTTCGTTGCATCAGGTTTCGAGCACAGCATCGCAAACATGTTTATGATTCCGGTTGGTATCGCTATCCACAGCGTGGCTAGTCCGGAATTTTGGCAGGCCATCGGCCAGGATCCGGCAACCTTTGCTGACCTGACCGTATCCAACTTCGTCCTACACAACCTCATCCCCGTGACCATCGGCAATATCATCGGTGGTGGCGTGATGGTTGGTCTGACTTACTGGTTTATCTTCCGTCGTCATCATTAAGGATGATCGCGGGATACTACATCAATACCGTGTGAGGTAATGAAAAATGGCAGAACTTAACGAACAGTTCCAAAAAGCATGGGAAGGCTTCGCGGCCGGTGAATGGCAGACCTCTGTCAACACCCGTGACTTCATCCAGAAGAACTACACCCCGTATGAAGGTGACGAGTCCTTCCTGGCTGGCGCGACCGAAGCGACAACCAAGCTGTGGGACAAGGTCATGGAAGGGATCAAGATCGAGAACCGCACTCACGCGCCGGTCGATTTTGATACTGACCTGCCCTCCACCATTACCGCACACGATGCCGGTTACATCGATCAGAGCCTCGAGAAGATCGTAGGTCTGCAGACCGACAAGCCGCTGAAGCGCGCCATCATCGCCAACGGCGGTATCAAGATGGTTAAAACTTCTTGCGAAGTGTACGGTCGTCAACTGGATCCGATGGTCGAGAAGATCTTCACCGAGTACCGCAAGACTCACAACCAGGGTGTGTTTGATGTTTACACCAAAGACATCCTGAACTGCCGCAAGTCTGGTGTTATCACCGGTCTGCCGGATGCCTACGGCCGTGGCCGTATCATCGGTGACTACCGTCGTGTTGCCCTGTACGGTGTTGACTTCCTGATGGCCGACAAACTGGCACAGTTCAAGTCCCTGCAAGCTGACCTGGAAAACGGCGTCAACCTGGAAGCCACTATCCGTCTGCGCGAAGAGATCTCCGAGCAGCACCGTGCCCTGGCTCAGATGAAGGTGATGGCTGCCAAGTATGGTTGCGATATCTCCGTACCGGCTACCAATGCCCGTGAAGCAGTTCAGTGGACCTACTTCGCTTACCTGGCGGCAGTCAAGTCCCAGAACGGCGCGGCCATGTCCTTCGGTCGTACTTCCAGCTTCCTGGATATCTACATCGAGCGTGACCTGCAGAAAGGTTTGATCACCGAGCAAGAAGCCCAGGAGCTGATGGACCACATGGTCATGAAGCTGCGTATGGTTCGCTTCCTGCGTACCCCGGAATACGATTCACTGTTCTCCGGCGACCCGATGTGGGCTACCGAGACCCTGGCTGGTATGGGCGTTGATGGCCGTACCCTGGTCACCAAGAACAGCTTCCGTATGCTGAACACTCTGTACACCATGGGCCCGTCCCCTGAGCCGAACCTGACTATCCTGTGGTCCGAGAAGCTGCCGGTCGGTTTCAAGAAGTACTGTGCCAAGGTATCTATCGAGACCTCTTCTGTTCAGTACGAGAACGACGATCTGATGCGTCCGGATTTCAACAACGATGACTACGCCATCGCTTGCTGTGTATCCCCGATGATCGTTGGTAAGCAGATGCAGTTCTTCGGTGCTCGTGCCAACCTGGCCAAGACCATGCTGTATGCAATCAACGGTGGTATGGACGAGAAGCTCAAGATCCAGGTCGGTCCGAAAACCGAAATGGTCAAGTCCGAGTACCTCGACTACAACGACGTAATGGATCGTCTGGACCACTTCATGGATTGGCTGGCCAAGCAATACGTTGCTGCGCTGAACATCATCCACTACATGCACGACAAGTACAGCTACGAAGCCTCTCTGATGGCGCTGCACGACCGTGACGTATATCGCACCATGGCGTGTGGTATCGCTGGTCTGTCTGTAGCCGCTGACTCCCTGTCTGCCATCAAGTACGCCAAGGTCAAGCCGATTCGTGACGAAGATGGCGTTGCCATCGACTTCGAAATCGAAGGCGAATACCCGCAGTTCGGTAACAACGACGCTCGCGTCGATGATATCGCCTGTGACCTGGTTGAGCGCTTCATGAAGAAGATTCAGAAGCTGAACACCTACCGTGGTGCTGTTGCTACCCAGTCTGTTCTGACCATCACTTCCAACGTGGTATATGGCAAGAAGACCGGTAACACCCCGGATGGCCGTCGTGCTGGTGCTCCGTTCGGCCCGGGTGCCAACCCGATGCACGGTCGTGACCAGAAAGGTGCTGTTGCTTCCCTGACTTCCGTTGCCAAGCTGCCGTTCGCTTACGCCAAAGATGGTATCTCCTATACCTTCTCCATCGTTCCGAATGCACTGGGTAAAGATATGGAAGCCCAGAAAGCTAACCTGGCTGGCCTGATGGACGGTTACTTCCACCACGAATCCAACGTAGAGGGTGGTCAGCACCTGAACGTTAACGTGATGAACCGTGAAATGCTGCTGGACGCCATGGAAAACCCGGAGAAATATCCGCAGTTGACCATCCGCGTATCCGGTTATGCCGTTCGCTTCAACTCTTTGACCAAAGAGCAACAGCAAGACGTCATCACTCGTACCTTCACCGCTTCTCTGTAATCGAGACGTAGTGAGCAAAAACCGGCGCCAAGGCGCCGGTTTTTTTATACGTGCGATTCAGGGGCGGATTACATCCATTTCATCGTAATCACAACAGTTGTCATGGGGTATTTGAACAGGGCTATGGCGCAGGTGTTCACCCGGATTGACCCTGGCACAGCCTGTAATGCGATAACGCGTTATGCACGAGCTAAGGGAATAGGGCGGTTGCTTTGTCTGCCATTGCATCAGTGTTGCTATGGCTCGTGGAACAGGCTTATCAGGATTCGGGGTGAAGAGAGACGCCATCGTGGGTATAAAGCAATACCCGTAAGCCTGTGACTATGAAATTATTCTCTGCCTCTGCCTCTGCCTCTGCCTCTGCCTCTGCCTCTGCCTCTGCCTCTGCCTCTGCCTCTGCCTCTGCCTCTGCCTGCTTCCCAAATGTGCAGTTGGGAGAAGGGGTCAGGTTTAGCCTGCCAGATATGAGTGGGGCTTAAGCCAACACACTACAAACCCTGCATGCAGAAACAACAAGGGCTGCACAATGTGCAGCCCTTGCCTCTGGAAAATAGCGGGTATCAGCTGGCCCAGGTGATGATGTGATCGATCCATTCACCCGCCTGATCCTCGTGAATGACCTTGCCACGGACGGATTGACCTGCCTGATGCATCGCGGAGCGACTGCCGGTTAGCAGAGGATGCCACTCTGGCAGAACGTCACCTTCAGCCAGCAGACGATAGGCGCAGGTTGAGGGGAGCCAGTCATATTCGGCGATCTTGTCATGGGTGATCTGCAGACAGTCAGGCTCTTTTTTGAAACGATTGGCGTAATCAGAGCACTGACAGGTCTTGGTGTTAAGCAAATTGCAGGCGACATTGGTGAAAACCAGTTCGTCGGTATCTTCATCGATCAGCTTGTTGAGGCAGCATTTTCCGCAACCATCGCAGAGAGATTCCCATTCGGACTCAGTCATCTGCTGCAGACTCTTGGTCTGCCAAAAAGGGGATTGCATCATACCGCTCACTTATTACACCTGATAAAACGCGTGGTTATACCCCTTGTTACCCGGTATTTCAAGGAGAGGGTCACTCCGGTGGGCAAATTGTCGTGATCAGCTCAAATGAATGCAATGACTCACCGTCTCTATATTGCTCAAACGGGTTCGCTGTTGGGCAGTTAGCCCCGCAGGCTTGAATACTTGGGCTGCATGATTGTCCACTTCAGGTTTTACTTTCTGCTTCTGCTTCTGCTTCTGCTTCTGCTTCTGCTTCTGCTTCGATATTAGCCACATCTGCTGATGTTTGTCTGCTTGCAGCGAGCAGGGCCAAATGATCTTCGATGCCTGCCGTCGGGCTGTTGCACGCTTGTCTTTCAAATAAAGCCGCTGGTCACATATTGTTTGTGCCCTTCTGTCACTGCGACCCGCGGGAGAGCCTGCGTAGGCGTTCGTTTTTTGTCTTAATGATTGAGATAGATATCTTGCTCTGCATAGGCCAGCAGAGGTTTGCCGGGGTTTGTCCGTTTCGCGCCAAAGAAGCGGGTGAATACGCCAGATTGCTGCCCCATTCGCTGTAGTTTGACGTGATCCAGCTCGATCTGCTCAGGTAGCCAGGTAAATACGGCTGCACAGTGACCATTACCCAGACTGCGCTCCAGAGTTTGCTGCCAGTTCTTGATTTTGGGGCTATGTACCACCAGCACTCTCTTGGGATCGATGCCTCGCTCCTCCAGACGGCTTACTGTGGGTCGTCCCGGTGGGGCGATCAACAAGATCCAGCCGGTATGAGCCTCCCCAAGCTTTGTCAGCTCGCTCAGAAACTGATCATCAGACTGGATAGTCACACCATAATGAGCCAACTCCGCTTTGCAGGCGGTTCTGGTGGGCCAAGGCTTGCTCATGACACGATTCATCGCAAAGGGCAGTGAGTGCAGGGGCTGGTTCATATATGGGTTTCCTGTATGAATATCCAAGCTGTATGCGCATACAGTAGTTCTATCCTGTGGCAGTGACAAGGTGTTTTTGCTGAAAAATGTGATGGTGTTGGCATGTGTCGTTAGTAAGGTTATGTTTTTAAACACTATTTAATATAAAGCTGGTTGGGTGTTTTTCGTACTATGGACAAAACTTGCGTAACCGCCCATGGTTATACAGGTCATTTACAGGAGGTGCCGCCATGGATATCAGTACCTTGCAACGTCTTGATGCCAACATCTTGCTGGGCATCATCAATGAGAAGCTAAGGCTTGAGTGTGACGGGTTGGAGGAGTTGCTGGCCTATTACGATATGAGTGAAGAGCAGTTGGCAGGGCGTCTGGATCAGATTGGGTACCATTACGATCCATTGAGCAATCAGTTCAAGGCACATCTTTAAGGGTGCAATGATTGCTTCATATTTATACGGTAATTTTTCAGGTACATTGAAATCGGTTTCAATGTGTCGTCTTGCTGCCTATTTTCAGGGATTTTCAAGGCTTGGCAATCTCTGAAAACCTATTCATGCCAGAATATTTTTATTGTTTCATTAAGCTTATGATAATAAAGGGAATGTTTGTTTTTGTGCGATCAATTAAAGGAAAGGGTTTTCAAGCTTTTCAGGCTGTTTTTATCGGTTAAAGTGTGACTTGCGTTAACTTTTAATTCTGCCGCTTTAGTTAGTATTCTCACGCCGGTACATATTTTGAGATAACAACAGCGCCGGTCCCGCAAGCGGGATAACAATTTTATTTGTAACGAAGGAATATGGTTTATGGCTACCAAGAAGAAGACAGACCAGGATCTCCAACTGGATAAAGATCAGCTCAAGGCGAGTATCGTGCGTCACCTGCGTTCTACCTTGGGAACAAGCGAACAGAAAGCCTCTCCCGAAGCGTGGTGGAAAGCCACTGCGGCGGCCGTCAATGAACAGGTGTACGAGCGCCTGACCCGCACTCAGCAGACTCATTTCAAGAAAGATACTCGTGCGATTCACTATCTCTCTGCTGAATTCCTGATGGGACGATTGACTTCCAACAACCTGCACAACCTCTCCCTCTACAAGACTTGCGAAGAGGCGCTGGGCGAACTTGGTCTGGAACTGACCGACCTGTGCGAACAAGAGCCGGATATGGCACTCGGCAACGGCGGCTTGGGTCGTCTGGCTGCCTGCTTCATCGACTCGCTGGCCACTCTGAACTATCCGGCGGTTGGTTACGGTATCCACTACGAACACGGTCTGTTCCGTCAGGAAATCCAGGATGGCCGCCAGATCGAGCGTCCGGACTCCTGGCGTGAATATGGCAACCCATGGGAGATCTGCCGTCCCGAGTCGGTACAAGAAGTGCCGCTCTATGGCTATGTCGAGACCGTGTTTGGTGACAATGGTGGCCTGAAGAAGGTATGGCACGCCGGGCGCAAGATCAAAGGGGTGCCTTGGGATATTCCGGTGGTCGGTTTTGGCGGTCATACCGTCAACATCCTGCGTTTGTGGGAATCCCGCGCCTCCGAGTTTTTCGATTGGGACGTGTTTAACGCAGGTGGTTACATCGACTCCCAGGCTGAGAAAGCCCAGGCCGAGACCATCTCCAAGGTGCTGTATCCGAACGATGAGACCGATGCAGGTAAAGAGCTGCGTCTGATCCAGCAGTACTTCTTCTGTGCTTGCTCCATCAAGGACATCATGCGCCGCTACAAGCGGGTCCATGGCAGTGACTTCAGCAACTTTGCCGCGCAAATTGCCATTCAGCTTAACGATACTCACCCGACTGTCGCCATCCCGGAACTGATGCGGGTGCTGGTGGACGAGGAAGATCTGAACTGGGATGCCGCTTGGGCCATTTGCTATCAGGTATTCTCTTATACCAACCACACTCTGCTGCCGGAAGCGCTGGAGAAGTGGTCGGTCAGCCTGTTCGAGAAAGTACTGCCTCGCCATCTGGAGGTGATTTACGAGATCAACGCCCGTTTCCTGAACGAGTTGGTGGAGCCCAAGTGGCCGGGCAACGATGCCATCAAGGCCAAGCTCTCCATCATCGAAGAGGGTGATGTACGCAAGGTTCGCATGGGCAACCTGTGCGTGATCGGTTCGTCCAAAGTGAACGGTGTGGCCGAGATCCACTCCAAGCTGGTGAAGGAAGATCTCTTCCCCGAGTATGCCGAGCTGTGGCCGGAAAAAATGTGCAACGTGACCAACGGGGTAACCCCGCGTCGCTGGCTGCTGGCGTGCAACCCGGAACTGGCTGGCCTCTACAACGAAGTAGTGGGGAAGGAGTGGCCGCTGCAACTGGACAAACTGCGTGGCGTGGTGAAGTTTGCCGACGACAAGGCGTTCCAGCAGCAGTTCATGACCATCAAGCGTCACAACAAAGAGAAGCTGGTCAAGGTCATCAAAGACGAAACAGGTATCGATGTCAGTGCCGAGGCGATCTTTGATGTTCAGATTAAGCGTCTGCACGAGTACAAGCGCCAGCAGCTGAACCTCATTCACATCATGGCGCTCTATCGTCGTCTGCTGGCCAACCCGGACTATGACATGCATCCGCGCGTGTTCATCTTCGGCTCCAAAGCGGCGCCCGGTTACAAGCTGGCCAAAGACATTATCTATGCCATCAACAAGCTGGCGGATCGGGTCAATAACGATGCTCGTATCCAGGGCAAGCTGAAAGTGGTGTTCATGCCGAACTACCGCGTGAGTCTGGCCGAGAAGTTGATCCCGGCGGCAGATGTCTCCGAGCAGATCTCTACTGCAGGCTACGAAGCATCCGGTACCGGCAACATGAAGATGGCGCTCAACGGTGCAATCACCATCGGGACGCTGGATGGAGCCAACATCGAGATCGCCGAAGAGGCGGGGGCCGAAAACTGCGCCATCTTCGGTCTGAACGTGGACGAAGTGAAGTCGCTGAAGGCGCGCGGTTACAACCCGTACGACTTCTACTATGCCAACTCCGAGCTCAAAGCCGTGCTGGACTGGTTTGATACCGACTACTTCACCCCGGGTCGTCCGGGTGAGCTGGCCTCCATCAAGCGCTCCTTGCTGGAAGGGGGAGACCCTTACCTGACCTTGGCGGACTTCCAGTCCTACTCGGATGCACACAAGCTGATCGATACCTGGTATCGGGATCCGGCGCTGTGGGCGAAGAAGGCCATTATCAACTCTGCCACCATGGGCAAGTTCAACTCTGACCGCTCCATTCAGGATTACGTTGATCGCATCTGGAAGCTGAAACCCTGCAACATTGGTTGATCGCTTCTGAATATGAGAACCCCGCTATGCGGGGTTTTTTTATGGCTGTAGGTATCGAGCATGAATATTGGCACACCATTCGGGACAAAATTGTGCTCAGAGCCAGATGCACAAGACATCGATTTATAACTTCTTCTGTTATTGCTAACCCTATTCCGGCAACAACACTCATCTCCTGGTCTCAGGATTGCGCAACTTTAGGAAGCCAACATCATTTGTACTCTCGGGGCTGTCGCATAGCACAAGCTGATGGATGTACAGGGATGTGGCAGATGGTCGTGAGTGTGCCAAAAAAGAGAAAGCCCCGACGATACGGGGCTTTGTTGGTACTTGGGGTTAATTGAGGAGCGCGGTGAGCGTGCAACCTTCCATCAATGCAGTATGTCGCCCATGAAATAGGCAAGCAGGGTCAAAATGACGGTGAAGACCAGGTTCAGCACCAGACCCGCCCGCATCATCTCACGCTGCTGGATATGACCGCTGGCGAAGACAATTGCGTTGGGCGGGGTGGCTACCGGCAGCATGAAGGCGCACGAGGCACCGACAGCGATCAGTACGGAGACGACAATGGGAGAGACTCCCAGTGCCTCTGCGACTCCGGCAAACAGTGGAACCAGCAGAGCGGCGGTAGCGGTGTTGGATACCAGCTCGGTCAGGAACACCACGAAGGCGGCAAGACAGAGCAGGATGACGAAGATCGGCATGGTGGCCAGACCGTTGGATAGGTGCTCCGCCAGGAAGGCGTTGGCCCCGGTCTGCTTAAGGATGGCGCTCAGGGTCAAGCCGCCACCAAACAGCATCAGTACTCCCCAGTCGGTGTTCTGGTTGATGTCATCCCAGCTTGCCACTCGGCTGACGGCAATGGCGATGATGGCTCCCATGGCGATCAGTGTATCAAATTGAGGTATTCCTCCCAGCGCCTGGGCAATAGGCTGGGAGCCAATCCACAACAGCACTGTGGTCAGAAAGATCAGCAGAGTCACCTTGCGCTGGCCAGTCCACTCTATGGTCACCTGCTCGGTGCTGACCTGGTGCGAGAGGTTGGGGCGGGTCACGAGATAGAGCAGACCGATCCCCACGGGCATGAAGATGAGGACTACAGGGATACCAAATTTCAGCCAGTCAGTAAAACCAAGTCCCATTTGGGCTGCTGCGATGGCGTTGGGCGGGCTGCCGACCAGGGTGCCGATACCGCCAATACTGGCGCTGTAGGCAACACCAAGCAAGACGAAGACCAGAGTACGCCGCTCCTTGTGAATGTCGAGGCCTTTGAGCATGCCAAGAGCCAGCGGCATCATCATGGCGGCGGTGGCGGTATTGCTGATCCACATGGAGAGTGCCGCAGTAATACTGAAGAGTACGATAGCAGCCCAGCCGAGGTGTCCCTTGGCAAGCTGCATCACCTTACCGGCAATCTGGGTGTCTAGTCCCTGTTTGGAAAGTGCAGCCGCCAAGGCAAATCCGCCAAAGAAGAGGAATAGTACCGGGTTAGCGAAGTCGGTCAACGACTTGCTCATATCAAACACCCCGAGCAGGGTGGCAAGCACCGGGATGGAGATCGCGGTGATAGTGATATTCACCGCTTCGGTTAGCCAGAGAATGGCGATAAAGATCAGAATGCCCAGCCCCTTGTTGACCATGGGGTCAAAAGGGAGCCAGGCGAGCATGGCGCATAGCAGGAGCAGATCCAGGATAACGATCCCGGTTTTGATATCCAGCCAACGAGATGGAGTTGCGGGTACAGCCGATGTGTGCATATCGTTCTCTCGGTTAATTTATGGTTGTTTTTGTGTTGCCGAGATTACATCCATTCACTTGTTTGAAACAGACTCACATATTGAAAATCAGCCTCTACTCACACACTCATTGATAAAAAAGGGGATTGCCACACGCAAATAAAACAATATTGAAACATAAGTTAAACATTGATGAGCTGTGCCAGCCACTGCTTGAACATGGTTTTAGGCAAGGAGCCATTTATCTGATCCACCAGCTTGCCCTGCTTGAAGACCATCAGAGTGGGGATGCTGCGAATGGCATAACGTGTTGCAATTGCGCTTTGCTGCTCGGTATCGACCTTTACAAAGCGCATTCGAGGTTCGAGTTCGTTTGCCACGTCATGAAAGACGGGAGAGAATTGTTGGCAAGGTCCGCACCAGCTGGCCCAAAAATCGACCACGACCGGAATATCGGAGCTGATAAGGGTATCGAAGTTATCAGCCTTCCCGAGGCAAGGGGTCTGGCTGAACAGAGACGCCTTGCAGTGCCCACATTTGGCGGACTGGTTTACGTGGGTGGAGGGCAGGCGGTTTCTGGTAAAGCAGTGGCTACAATAAGTAGTGATAAATGACATAATAGCCTCCTTGAAGAGCGGCTCTGGTGGCTGTGACGAGAATAGTGCCAGAGTTAAATAGTCAAACAACGTTAACACAGTGCTCGGCTGGGGTGGATACTTCCACTCCGGGTTCTGCCCAAGCCGGATAATTCAGCGGCCCTTATAAGTAGAGAGTCAAAACGGGATGAATAAAGGATCACGGAAGAGCCCTGTGGTACTGCTGCTGGTTGCTGCCTTGTTGCTTGGCTTCTCGGTTATGTGCTGGCAGTTGCTTAGCCAGCAGCAGCGCGCATACAGCCTGAATCAGGCTGCGGAGGCTGTGCTGAACAGAATCAACACTGACAGTGTTTACCTGCTTGGTCGAGAGAGTGCCAATGATAGCAACGTCCAGCAACGGCTCGTCCAGTTATCCGGTATTCTGGATAGCTTTGTTCACAAAATCCGCAGTGATGCCGAGGTTGAGCAAACTCCTCTTTCCCGGAGGTTGCTGCAGGATTTGGATCTCTACCAGATGGAGCTGGCCAGACTGTACAGCATGGAAAAGGCGGTAGAATATATCGCGCAACCCTTTCAGCATCAGCTTGAGAAGGTTCGCACTATCACGCCGGCAGAGAGCCTTTTGCATCGTGACCTGAATGAGTTGGCCCAACTCAGCCATTTTTTGCAACACAGCGCCGATAACCAGTATCAACAACAGTTGAGCTTGTTGCAGCGCGATCTCGCTTCCCATTATGGCTCGCAACCCGAGGTGATCACCTTGGTTAACCTGAGCAAGGATTTGAGTCGTCAGGTGATGGCTTATCATACCCTGCGCCATCGTCTAATCGATATGCAGGTGAGCGATAACCTGGTGCGCTGGAAGATGGATAAACTGGAGCGGGCTTCATCATTGCTGAACCGCTTCTATTTAATGGTGCTTGGCGGTGCCTTGATCAGTTTTGTGCTGGTGGCCTATACCCTGTGGCGTCGTAATCAGAAATTGAGCGAGTTGTCCCGTCAGACAACTTTGCTGGCCCAGGCCAAAAGTGATTTTTTGGCCAACATGAGTCACGAGATCCGCACCCCCATGAACGCCATCATCGGCTTCAGCTCGCTGGCACTGCAGACTGAGCTTGATCAGCAACAGCGGGACTATCTGGGCAAGATCAAATCCTCATCCGATACCTTGCTTCTGCTGATCAATGACATCCTGGATTTGACCAAGGTGGAGTCCGGCAAACTGACGCTCGAGGAGATCGACTTCGATCTTAGCGAGCAGCTCGATTCGCTGGCAGGCATGTTTGCCGATTTGGCGGAGCGCAAACATGTGGAAGTGATCATTCGCAAGTCACCCGAGGTGCCGGTCTTTTTGCGTGGTGATCCCCTGCGGTTGGGGCAGGTGCTGGTCAATCTGGTGAATAATGCCATCAAATTCACCGAACGTGGCGAGGTCGAAGTCTGCATCGAGCTGGCCAACACTCATCCCATGCGGATCCGCTTCAGCGTGCGCGACACCGGTATTGGCATTGCTGAAGAGAAGCAGACTCAACTATTTCAGGCCTTTACCCAGCTGGAGGCGGGAAATACCCGTAAATATGGTGGCTCGGGTCTGGGGCTCAATATCTCCCAGCGGCTGGTTGAACTGATGGGAGGGCGGATCACCGTACAGAGCAAGCCCGGTGTCGGCTCTTTGTTCAAGTTCGATATACCGATGGCGCAAGCGGTCTATGGGGTGGCTGGACGAAAAGTCTTCTTCGAGAACCAACCGCTGGTGATGGTAATGGACGACAACGAACTGGTGCTGGATCTGGCCAAGGATATTCTCACTCGCGCAGGCGTGCGAGTGCTGCCGGTCAACTCCCTTTCCCGTGCCCGTCAGCTGCTCCGTGAAGAGGGGCCCAATCTGCGGCTGGCCATTCTCGACTGGCGCATGGGTCAGGAGGATGGACTCGATCTGGCGCTGGAGATGTATCAACACAGCCAGTGGCGGCGGATCCCCATCCTGATGATCAGTGCCTGGGCCAGGGAGGGGCTACACGCCCGGATGGACAGCATGGGACTGGTCCATTTTCTGCCCAAACCGATGACCGAGAATGCCCTGCTGGCCAAGGTGGACGAGCTGCTCAACGGCAGCTCCTACGAGCTCAACCTGCGCAAGGCCGAAGTGCAAGGGGATCAGCAGCACTTCAAATCCCTGTTGCAGGGTACCCGAGTGCTGTTGGCCGAAGACAACCGGGTCAATCAGCAGCTCATCATCGAGTATCTGCGGCGGGTCGATGCGGCGGTGTGCGTGGTCAGCAATGGTCGGGAGGCGGTGGAGCGGGTCGCCGAGCAGCCTTTTGACGTGATCCTGATGGATTTGCAGATGCCGGTGCTGGACGGGCTCGATGCTACCCGCCAGATCCGCAAGATGGTCGACAAACACGATGTGCCCATCATTGCCCTCACCGCCAGCGCCATGCCCGGTGACAAGGAGCGTTGCCTGGGGGTGGGGATGAATGGCTATGTCACCAAGCCGGTGAGCAAGCTGGATCTCTACAACAACCTGCTGCAGTGGGTAAAGCCGCAAGGGGTGGAGCAGGCGGGGATCATGGAGGTGAAACCGCCGGATATGATCGGGATCCTCGATCTGCAGGATGCACTCAAGCGGCTGGAGCAGGACAAGGAGGCATTGCAGATTCTGTTCAAGCTGTTCATGTCGGAGCACAAGGACGATCTGTGGGAGATCCGCTCCGCTCTGCGCCGTCAGCAGCCCGAGGTGGCCAGCAAGCTGCTGCACACCCTCAAGGGGGTGTCGGCCAATATCTCGGCGGCCCGTCTGCAATTGGTGGCTGGCGAGCTGGAGTGGCGCCTGCGGCAAAACGAGGTGCTAAGCGAGACGGATCTGGAGCAGTTGCAACAGGTCTTTAGCCAGACCCGGGAAGAGGTGTCACACTTCCTGTTGACCGGTGAGCAGCATGAAAATTCGTATAATCCCTATTCATCAGGGGATGATCGCATGTCACAGTGAATTAAATAGTAATTATTCTCAACCATCCCGGTTCGGGATATGATGAGCTTTCGTTCGAATCGCCTCCAGCCGGAGGCGATTGTTTTCATTCTTCTATTTCTGCGTGGCTTCTCTGATGGCCGTTCCTTGGAGCGGTCACGGGCAGAGAGCGCTAAAGGTTGGTGGTGTGAGCGTATTTTTACGATTGAGCTGGTTTTTCAAGGAGCAGTGGCCCCGTTATCTGGCCGCCATCTCCTTGCTGCTGATGGTGGCCCTGTTGACCGTTATTCCGCCCAAAGTGGTGGGCTGGGTGGTGGATGGCATCACCAAGGGTGGTCTCGACAATGGTACCCTGATGCGCTATCTGGCGGGGCTGTTTGGTCTGGGTGTGCTGATTTATCTGCTGCGCTACGTCTGGCGGGTGATGCTGTTTGGTGCCTCTTACCGTCTGGCCTATGTGTTGCGCAATCGCCTTTTCAGCCATTTCACCCAGATGAGCCCCGATTTTTATCAGCGCCACCGTACTGGCGATTTGATGGCCCATGCCACCAATGACATTCAGGCTGTGGAGATGACCGCTGGCGAAGGGGTGCTGACTCTGGTGGACTCCATCATGGTCGGGGTATTGGTGCTCTCCATCATGTGCAGCCAGTACTCCTGGCAGTTGACGCTGGTCTCCTTGCTGCCGCTGCCGGTGATGGCCTATTTCATGAACCGCTTCGGCACCCAGATCTACACCCAGTTCAAGGCTGCGCAAGGGGCCTTCTCCAGGCTCAACAACAAGACCCAGGAGGCTCTTTCCGGCGTGCGGGTGTTGAAATCCTATGCGGTTGAATCGCTGGAAGATGAAGGCTTTGCCGAGCTGACCAAACAGGCGGGGGAGCGCAATATGGCGGTGGCCCGCATCGATGCCAAATTCGATCCGGTCATCTATCTCTGTATCGGTTGCTCCTACTTCCTCGCGGTGGCGGGGGGCAGTGTGCTGGTGCTGCGCGATGAGCTGACCCTGGGTGAGCTCACCAGCTTCACCATGTACCTCGGCCAGCTGATCTGGCCGATGTTTGCCATCGCCTGGCTGTTCAACATCATCGAGCGGGGTAGCGCCGCCTACTCCCGTATCGAAAGCCTGCTTGGGGAGCGCAGCGATATCGAAGAGCCCGCCCAGCCGGCGGTGTTTACCTCTGCCTTTCCTTTGCAGATCAAAGGGGTGAGCTATCAACTCGAGCAGCGCACCCTGCTTGCGGATATCGACGTTACCCTCAAGCAAGGGGGAATGCTCGGAGTGGTGGGGCGCACCGGGGCAGGCAAGAGCTCCCTGCTCAAGCTGTTGATGCGCCTTGCCAATCCGACTCACGGTTCGATTGTCATGGGTGGCGTTCCGATTGACCAGCTGCCGCTCGCCACACTGCGCAGCCAGTTTGCCTATGTGCCGCAGGAGCCATTCCTGTTTTCCACCACTATCGCCGCCAATATCGCCCTCGGCAAACCCGATGCGAGCCGCGAGGAGGTCGAACGGGTGGCGCGCATTGCCTGTGTCCACGATGATATTGTGCGTTTCCCCAAGGGCTATGAGACCGAGGTGGGGGAGAAAGGGGTGACCCTCTCCGGCGGTCAGAAACAGCGGCTGGCCATTGCCCGCGCCCTGCTGCTGGATGCGCCCATTCTGGTGCTCGATGATGCGCTCTCGGCGGTGGATGCCCACACCGAGCAGCAAATTCTGCATGCCCTCAAAGCCCATCGTCGCACCCTGATCCTGGTCAGCCATCGCATGACGGCGGTGGAGCAGGCCTACGAGATCCTGGTGCTGGAGCAGGGGGCCGTTAGCGAACGGGGTCATCACGGTGCCCTGATGGCGCACAATGGCTGGTATGCAGATATGGTGCGTTACCAGCGTCTCGAAGAAGCGGTGGAGGAGAGCCTGTGAATCCGACCATTAAACGACTGCTCGCCTACTGCGCCCAGTATCCTCGCTGGCTGATCCAGGCGGGGATCTGTTTGCTGCTTGCCACCGGCGCCGAAGTGGCCGGGCCGCTGCTGATCAAGCTCTTTATCGATGACTATCTGGCGCCTCGCAATATCGTGCTGCCCACCATAGCCCTGATTGCGGCGGGCTATCTGGGCTTGCAGGTGCTGTCGGCGGCGGGCTTCTATTTGCAATCCCTGCGCTTTAACCGCATCGCTCAGGCGGTGGTGCAAACTTTGCGCGAGCAGGTATTTGCTACCGCCATCCGTTTGCCGGCCCGCTACTTTGACAAGCATCGATCCGGCTCGCTGATTTCCCGCATCACCAACGACACCGAAGCGATCATGAACCTCTATGTGCAGGTGATCGGCTTGCTGGTGCAAAAGGTGGTGCTGTTGTGCGGCATCCTCATCTCCATGGCGCTGCTAGATCTGCGGCTGATGCTGGTCTGCTCCCTGTTGCTGCCCGCTGTGGGCGGGGTGATGTGGCTCTACCAGAAACTGAGCGTGCCGGTGGTGCGAGCGACCCGCAGCCTGCTCTCCGACATCAACAGCCGCCTCAACGAGTCGCTGCAGGGGATGCCGGTTATTCAGGCGATGGTGCAGGAGCGCCACTTTGCCAACGCCTTTGCCGAGGTGAACCAGCAACACTGGTCGGCACGGATCAAGAGCCTCAAGATCAACGGCATTTTGCTGCGCCCGCTCATCGATCTCTTCTACATGATGGTGCTGATCGGTCTGTTGGGGCTGTTCGCCCACGAGGGGGGGAGCCACGCCGGTGCCATTCAGGTGGGGGTGCTCTACGCATTTATCAGCTATCTGGGCCGGATGATCGAGCCGCTCATCGAGATGACCAACCAGCTTAACCAGCTGCAGCAGGCGATGGTGGCGGGGGAGCGGGTCTTTGCCCTGCTCGATGAAACCCGCGAGAGCACCGATGGCGAGATGATCCCGCTGGAAGGGCGGGTCAGTTTCGAGCGGGTGAGCTTCTCCTACGATGGTGAGCAACAGGTGCTGCGGGAGGTCAGCTTTGCCGCAAAACCGGGCCAGATGCTGGCGCTGGTGGGCCATACCGGCAGCGGCAAGTCCACCATCATCAGCTTGCTGATGGGCTTCTATCCGCTGGATCAGGGGCAGATCCGCTTCGATGAGCACGCACTGGATACCCTGTCGCTGGCGGCTGTGCGCCGCAGCATCGGGCTTGTGCAGCAAGATCCCTTTATCTTCGTCGGCACTTTGGCGGAGAACCTGCGTCTCGGCCGCGCCGGAATAGACGAAGCGCGCCTCTGGCAGGCGCTGAGCGAGGTGCAACTGGCCGAGTTTGTGCACAGCTTGCCACAGGGGATCAACACCCTGATGGAAGAGGGGGGCAAGAACCTCTCCGCCGGCCAGCGGCAACTGCTCTCCTTTGCCCGTGCGCTGGTGGGGGATCCGCGCATCCTCATTCTGGATGAGGCGACGGCGAGCGTGGACTCCCAGACCGAGCTGGCACTGTCGCAGGCGATCTCTGCCGCGCGTCGTGGTCGCACCACCATCGCCATCGCCCACCGCCTCTCGACCATCGTCGATGCGGACGAGATCCTGCTGCTCTCCCGCGGTCAGGTGAGCGAGCGGGGCAGTCACAGCGAGCTGATGGCCCTCGGCGGTCACTATGCCCAACTGTTCGAGATGCAGAGTCAGGGGGCCTGGCTGGAAGAGAAGCGCGCCTGAGCGGCAGATTTGCTGTTAACAGTGAGATGAACGAGAAGAGGGAACCGGTGTGGTTCCCTCTTTTTTGCGCCGGGCAAAAGGTCGTAACCGTGATCCCTGTGCTTGTCGAATGCCACAGATGCAGGCAACATGTTGTTTATATTAACTCATCGGATCAGTTCGCATATGGATTTGCAACGCTTCAAAGCCAATCTGGCGCTCCGGCTGTTTGCCTGGCGCTACATTCCCGTCATCGGTTTTTGTGCCCCGATCATCGAAGAGATGAACGCCAAGGCGCTGCGTATTCGCATTCCCCTTGGCTGGCGTACCCGTAACCACTTGGGCAGCATGTATTTTGGTGCGCTGGCGACCGGCGCCGATCTGGTGGGTGGTCTGCTGGTGATGGAGAAGGGGCGGCAGCGGCGCAAGAAGGTGCACTTCGCCTTCAAGGATGTGCAGGGGGAGTTTTTGAAACGACCGGAGGGGGATGTGCAGTTCGACTGCGCAGCGGGGGAGGAGATTGACGCCATGATCGACGAATCGCTGGCAAGCGGTCAGCGCATCAATCGCCCCATCCGGGTGGTGGCCACCTGTCCGTCATTGAACGGGGATGAGGCGATGGCGCGTTTTGTGCTGACCCTGTCGATCAAGGCCAGCTAGCGGGTTGCCAGAGCGTGGCACCCCGACAGGGGTTTAGCCAATATCCGGGCTGACGCCCTCTTTGACCACAACCTTCATGCCGTTGAAGTTGACCACCTGTTCGGCCACGATCTTGCAGCGCTTGCGGGTCTCGACCTGACCGTCCACCTCGACCAGCCCTTCGGCAATGAGGGCTTTGGCTGCGCCGCCACAATCGGCCCACCCCTGATGCTTGATAAGGTCACACAAGGCAACGAAGGGGTGACCTTCGAGCAGAAACGTCTCCATGGGAAATCCTCTATATGGATAAATGCCGGATCTGGCAGGGCGGTTATTCTAGGCAGTTCATTCCGGCAAGAAAAGGGAAGCTGGACCACGGCAGTGAAAATGGTCTCCTCGCGCCAGCTTTTTATGTCGGGTTGTACTGAACTGTGCCATTGATCCCATTTGTGGAGTAGCTGGGACGAGTGATGACGCAAGAGATGTTCGCCGCACTGCTTTCTGCTTGCTACGGCTGTTAGGATGGCCTTCTTTGTTTGGTAAATGGTGCAAGGAGCCTCCAATGATTCTCTCCCGACTGCTGCTGGCGTGCAGCGCCCTGACTCTGTGTGGTATCGCGCAGGCCAGTACTCCGGTGCAGGTTTCGCTGCCCGGCGTCAACCTGCCCGCATCCCATCAGGTGGAAGGAGCGCGCGCCTCGCTGCTCTACGGTCGGACCGGTCAGGTGAAGGGTATT
This sequence comes from Aeromonas sp. 600774, assembly GCF_049175075.1. Classification (NCBI taxonomy): domain Bacteria; kingdom Pseudomonadati; phylum Pseudomonadota; class Gammaproteobacteria; order Aeromonadales; family Aeromonadaceae; genus Aeromonas; species Aeromonas sp. 600774. Next base: position 48,339 of record NZ_JAAKUJ010000005.1, on the reverse strand, counting down.
GATCTGCCGATCTTCGCCCTCTCCGATGTGGATCAGTTCAGCGGCCTGCAGCTCGGGATTTTCCTCGGTGCTGGTCGGGTGCGCCACCAGTTTGGCGGGGTCGCCATCAACGCCATCAACTGGCACGAAGGGCAGGATACCGGCGTCAATCTGGGGCTGGTCAACCTGACCAACAATGTACAGGGGCTCAACTGGGGGGCGGTCAATATCGCCAAGGGCAATGCGCTGGCCAACGTCGGCCTGGTCAACTATGCCGAGCGTACCACCTTCCAGATTGGCTTTATCAATGCCACCAAGCACCTTGATGGCTTGCAGATCGGGCTGGCCAACTATGCCGCCAACGGCGTGTTCCCCATTCTGCCGCTGGTGAACTTCCAGAAATCGTTCTGAGTGGGCGGTTCGCTTTGCGTTAAGGGCCTCTGCTGATTACCCTGTGTCTCTTGCAACTTGTGACAGGCGAACAGAGGTAATTGATGACGGCAGGGCAAATGAGTGCAATCGGGATCGGCTGGGATGTGCGTGGCTGGCAGGGCAGTGCCCAGGCGGTGGCCGTGGTGGGCTGGCAGGCCGACTCCAACCGCCTGCACTGGCTCGGGGTGTCGCCGCTGTTTCGTCTTAGCTCGCGGGTGGCGCCGGATCTGGCCGCTCTGCTGCGTCCCGCCCTGCAAAACGAGCTGACCCTGATGCAGGTAGAAGCCTGCCCGCAACTGGCGCTCGGTATCGATGCGCCGCTCGCCTTTCCCCGTGCCTTGCGGGATCTGCTAAATGGCCAGCCACATAGCTGCGCCGCTCCCGAGCGGGAGATAGACAACCCCTACGCCTATCGCGACTGCGAGCGCTGGTTGTATCAGCAGTACGGCAAGAAGCCGCTGTCGGCCACCTTCGACCGGCTTGGCAACAACGCCACCCTGGCGCTCTCCATGCTGCCGCGGCTCTCGGATCTGCAACTGGTGCCGACCGTTGCCCCGAAGGCCAGTCGCGCCGTGCTGGAGGTCTATCCGGCATTGGCCAAAGTGGGCGGCAAGGCCTCCCCGGCACGGCACGAGCTGGCGGCGCTGCTGCTGCCTGCGGATGTGCTGGTCGGCACCGATCGCTACGATGCGGCGCTCTGCGCCCTGATGGCGCTGCAATATGCCGCTGGCGGCAAGGTGACTGTGTTGCCTGAGCTGATTTCGCCACCCAGTGACATGCCGTGTGATGAGGGATGGGTCTATCACTTTGCCCGTCATGGCGTTGAGTACAACGGCATGTGATGGACGGTGATGCGGCGGATCATGGCGCCGCTCACCCTGTCGACGCGGGCCAAATGGCGTAAAAAACCTGTCTTTAGTCAGGAAATTGCCTGTTCATCCCGCGCCAAGGTGGCGCATCGTTATCTTCATCCGATATATTGCCCACCTTGCTGATCCTTTGCTGTGGTATTCCCGATGAAATCCGTTCTCTCTATTCAGTCCCACGTGGTCTTTGGTTGTGCCGGCAACAGCGCGGCCGTCTTCCCCATGCGCCGCCTTGGTATGGATGTATGGCCCATCAACACGGTGCAGTTTTCCAACCACACCCAATATGCCCAGGGGTGGCAGGGGATGGCGATGCCGGCGGGTCATATCAGTGCGCTGGTGAAAGGATTGGGCAATATCGAGGTGTTGAGCCAGTGTGACGCCGTGCTGAGTGGCTACCTTGGCTCCGCCGAGCAGGGGGACGAGATCCTGACCGTGGTCAACGCTGTCAAGGCGGCCAACCCCGATGCCATCTACTTCTGCGACCCTGTGATGGGTCACCCGGAGAAGGGGTGTATCGTCGCTCCTGGCGTTACCCGTTTCCTGACCGAGCAGGCGTTGCCGGTGGCCGACATGATGGCCCCCAACCTGCTGGAGCTGGAGACCCTCTGTGATACCCATCTGGCAGATCTGGATCAGACCCGCGCGGCTGCCCATCAGCTGCTGGCCCGCGGCGTCAAGCTGGTGCTGGTCAAACATCTCGGTCGTGCGGCGCAGGACTCCAGCCGCTTCGAGATGCTGCTGGCAACTCCGCAAGGGGATTACCTGATTGCCCGTCCGCTCTATGACTTTGCCCGCCAGCCGGTGGGGGTTGGCGATCTTATCAGCGCCCTGATGCTGGCCAATTTGCTGGCCGGTCACGATGCGGTCAGCGCGTTCGAGCGCACCAACGCCTCGGTGGATGCGGTGCTGCAGGAGACCTGGCGCCAGCAGGCTTACGAACTGCAACTCATCGCCGCGCAAGATGCGTTTGATTCGCCGAAGGTGGAGGTGCGAGCGGTGATACTGCCCTGATTGCTGCCATGTCTGAAGCAAAAGAGGTGAGCCATTGGCTCACCTCTTTTGTTTGTATCGCTCCCGGTTATGGGGTCAGCGGATCAACCCCTGTTCAACCAGCCAGGCAAACAGCAGACGGGAGACGGGGGAGAGCTCATCGAGGTGAGTGCTGTCTAGCCAGCGCAGCTCGGCGATCTCGGCCGAGGCGACCGGGGCGCCGCTCGCATCGCCGGTGTAGCAGCGCAGTCGCACTTCGACCCCTGCCGGTTTGCCATCTGCCTGGGCGCTGAACTCGCAGGCAAAGCGCAGGGTGTCGTGCAGCAGGGTGACGGCCAGCTCCTCTTCAATCTCGCGGATCAGCGCCGCTTCGTCGCTTTCGCCCGGTTCCCGCTTGCCGCCGGGGATGTAGTAGATCGCCTTGCCGTGGGAGCGGGCGCAGAGCAGTTGCTGATCTTTAAAGGTGAGCCAGGCGAGTTTGTCGATCATCCGTTTTCTCTCCAATGGGGTTGCCGTGATGAGCCGGGCGCACTCAAGCGCACCGCTGTTTTGCATGCAGGCAGCCTAGCAAAGATGAGGTTGAGTCCCAAGAAGAAAGAGGGGAGAGGCCGGAAACGTACTGTTTCCAGCGCGGTGACCGCGTAGCTGAAAGAGTGCACAATGGCTGTTTCACTACAGCCTTCTCGTCCCTAAAAAAGTAGACTGGCGCACACCACGACAGGGCCGGACTGGGCGAAGGCGGGGCCCTTGTGGTTTAATCTTGCCACTTTAGCGGTAGTGGGCGACGGGCCTGCTACCTTGCGTGGGCAAGATGCAGGTGAGCAAGATGCAGATAGCAGCAGAGAGCAAGTTTATCGGACTCGGGGTAGCGGGCAATTTCGCCGGTCATCTGGAGCAGGCGGGTGAAGCGTCGGATTTCGTGGCGGTTGTGGTGCGCGACACCACGGCGCCCAAGGCGTTGTTCCCCTTCTTCGTGCCCGGTCATCCGGGTCAGCTCGGGGTATTCCCGTTGAGCGACAAGGCTATCTTCCTGCCGGAGGCGGCGGTCAGTGGTGACGAGAAGGTGCAGATCGAGCCGGAAGTGGCCCTCTGGTGCGAGCTGGAGTATGCGGGCAAGCAGGTGGTGGCGATCCATCCCCGCGCCTTTGGCGCCTATAACGACTGCTCTATCCGTCGTCCCAACGCCAAGAAGATCAGCGAGAAGAAGAACTGGGGCGAAGAGAGCAAGGGGCTGGCGGCCAACCTGCTGCCGCTATCCGGTTTTGCCGCCGGCTGCGAGCTCGATGACTATCGCATCGCCTGCTATCTGGAGCGAGACGGTGAGCTGCACGCCTACGGGGTAGACAGCGCCGCCATCGACTACAGCTACTTCCATTGCAAGCTGCTCGACTGGGCCATCGACAAGTTCAACCATCAGCAGGATGAGGGGCCGGCGGAGCACATTCAGGGACTGCTGGCGCAGGCGGGACACCCTCCCCACGCGCTCATCAGCATCGGTGCCACCCGTTATACCCCGTTTGGCGAGACCCACTTCCTCAAGCCTGGCGACACCTCCTGTGTGGTGGTCTATCCGGGCAGCCGCTACAGCGAAGCGGATATTCGCGAGGCGATCCGTACCCGCAGTTTTGGTGCCGATGTGTCGGTGCTGCTGCAGGCGGTGCAGGCGCGCTAATCAGATTGGCCCGCGGGGCGGCAATTGCCATCCTGCGGGCTGCAACAAAGAGTCATTGATGAAGATTGATACTGTAACGCGGGCCGATTATCCGGCCCTGATCGCGCTGTGGGAGGCCTCGGTGCGGGCGACCCACCACTTCCTGCCCGAGGCCGAGATCCTCGCGCTCAAACCGCTTATTCTGGAGCACTACTTCGATGCAGTGACACTGCACTGTGCCCGAATGGAGGAGGGGCGCATTGCCGGTTTTTGCGGGCTATGTGATGGCAAGATAGAGATGCTGTTTGTGGCGCCGGCGGTGCGCGGCAGTGGCGTGGGTCGCCGGTTGGTGGAACATGCCATCAGCCAGTGTGGCGCGACGCTGGTTGACGTCAACGAGCAGAATGAGCAGGCGGTGGGTTTCTACCACAAGATGGAGTTCGTCGTGACGGGCCGCTCGCCGCTGGATGGCCAGGGCAAGCCCTATCCTTTGCTCCATATGGCGTTGCTGCCGCGATAGTCGTTCAAGTGTGATAATGAACGGGGGATGGCCTGCGCCATCCCCCGTTTTTGATCCTGCCGTTACTTGCTGGCGATCTTGCTGACCACCTTGATCAGCTGGTAGCGCAGGGAGGAGGCATCGGCCGGCACATTGGTAAGCTGCTCCTTGCTCACGGTGAGCTGATACTGGTAGCCCGGCTCGAACTGGAAACCCTCGATCTGCTGATAGAAAAGCGTCCAGGGCTGCTGCTCGTCGCTGCGCACCTGCATGCACTGCATCGGCCCGACCCCGACACAATCGACCAGCTGGCTGTTGATGTAGAGGGTCTCACCCTGTGGGGCCGCGGTGCCCTGACAGGCGGTGAGCAGCAGGGCGGCGCTGGCAAGCAGAGGTTTCATGGGGGACTCCTTCGAATTGAAAGGGGCATTAGAGCGATAAATAAAAAGGCGGTCAATGACCGCCTTTGTAACAAACCATGTTGATTCAGTTCATTAACGCTGATCAAGCGGCGTGAAATCCCGTTGCGGGTGGCCCACGTAGAGCTGGCGCGGGCGGCCAATCTTGCTATCCGGGTCGGAGTGGAACTCGTTCCAGTGAGCAATCCAGCCGATAGTGCGGGAGATGGCGAAGATCACGGTGAACATGTTCATCGGGATACCGATCGCCTTCATGATGATACCGGAGTAGAAGTCCACGTTCGGGTAGAGTTTCTTCTCGATGAAGTAGGGGTCGGAGAGCGCGATGCGCTCCAGCTCCATGGCCACGTCCAGCAGCGGATCCTTGATCTGCAGCTCGGTTAATACCTCGTGACAGGTTTCACGCATCACAGTGGCACGGGGGTCATGGTTCTTGTAGACACGGTGGCCGAAGCCCATCAGACGGAACGGATCGTTCTTGTCCTTGGCCTTGGCGATGTACTCGGGGATGCGATCCACCGAGCCTACCTCCTCCAGCATGCGCAGGCAGGCTTCGTTGGCACCACCATGGGCCGGACCCCACAGGGAGGCGATACCTGCGGCGATACAGGCAAACGGGTTGGCACCGGAGGAGCCAGCCAGACGGACTGTGGAGGTGGAGGCGTTCTGCTCGTGATCAGCGTGCAGGGTGAAGATGCGGTCCATGGCGCGCTCGACCACCGGATTGACCTTGTACTCCTCGGTCGGTACCGCAAACATCATATGCAGGAAGTTGCCTGCATAGGAGAGGGCGTTGCGCGGATGCATGAACGGCTGGCCGATAGAGTACTTGTAGCACATGGCCGCCAGGGTCGGCATCTTGGAGATGAGGCGGAAGGCGCAGATCTCGCGGTGCTGTTCGTTGTTGATGTCGAGGGCGTCGTGATAGAAGGCAGAGAGTGCGCCCACCACACCACACATGATGGCCATGGGGTGGGAGTCACGACGGAAACCACGGAAGAAGAAGGCAATCTGCTCGTGCACCATGGTATGGCGGGTCACGGTACGCTGGAAATCGGCAAACTGTGCCTTGGTCGGCGCCTCGCCGTAGAGCAGGATATAGCAGACTTCGAGATAGTTGGACTCTTTGGCCAACTGGGCGATGGGGTAACCACGGTGCAGCAAGACACCCTGATCCCCGTCAATGTAGGTGATGGCAGATTTGCAAGAACCGGTCGCCATAAAGCCCGGGTCAAAGGTGAAATACCCTTGCCCACCCAGCTTTCTAACATCGACAACATCAGGTCCAACGGTTCCAGAGAGGATCGGCAGTTCAACCGGATCTTTCCCGGGCAGGTGTAGGGTGGCTATCTTATCAGCCATAGCACGTCTCCTTTGCTCTTTATAATTTGGTTCCAGTCCTACTCTATTACGACTTTTATGACGCTGGCAAAGGTTGTTACCCATACCGAGGTGGCTGGAGCGCCCTATTTGAAACAGAGTTCCCTATCAATGTCAATTTTGCTGGGGCGGCATTAACGGCATTAATGGAATGTTAAATTAAATATGCGATCAAGTTTGCGGTTTTGTGTTTTCTTTGTAGCTGTTTGATTGTCTTCGTTTAAGGGCGTGGATATACTGCGCCACGTGGGTCATGGCTGCTGGTGTTTGAAACGCTTTGGCAAAGCCTGATGTGAAACCAAAAATTCGCGTTTTGGCTTTTTCAGAGTGTTTTGGTAACAAATAGCCAACAATCACCATCCCGTGCCCTCAAGTGTGAGTTAAAACAATAACTAACGTGCTCAATAGAGCTGAGTGGGCAAGCGTGAAAAACAAACAGAGACCGGTCAACCTCGACCTACAAACGATCAGCTTTCCTGTCACTGCCATCGCCTCCATCCTGCACCGTGTTTCAGGGGTCATTACCTTTGTGGCACTGGGCATCTTGCTGTGGATGCTTGGCACTTCACTCGCCTCTCCCGAAGGATTTGAGACAGTGGTGTCCATCATGGACAACTTCCTGGTCAAATTCGTGCTGTGGGGGATCCTGACTGCGCTGGCTTACCACATTGTGGGCGGTTTGCGTCATCTGGTCATGGACATGGGCTATTGGGAAGAGCTGGAATCCGGTAATCAGAGTGCCCGTGTGGCCTTCGTGATCACCGCGATCCTGGCCGTATTGGCGGGAGTGCTTGTATGGTAACCAATTCTGCAACTTTCGGGCGCAGCGGCGTTCATGATTACATCCTGATCCGCGCCACCGCCCTCATCATGACCTGCTATGTCCTCTATCTGGTGAGTTTTGTCGCGTTCAACGACCTCACCTTTGAGGTGTGGACAGGTTTCTTCGCCAACACCTTCACCAAGGTATTCACCCTGTTGGCCCTGCTGTGCGTACTGATCCATGCCTGGATCGGTCTGTGGCAGGTGTTGACCGACTATATCAAGCCGGTATGGCTACGCGGGGCGCTGCAATTTGCCCTGGTCGTGGTGCTGTTTGTCTATCTGATGACGGGTTTCGTCGTGCTGTGGGGTGTGTAAGGTGACTATTCCAACTCGTGAATTTGATGCTGTGGTGATTGGTGCCGGTGGTGCCGGTATGCGCGCCGCGTTGCAGATTGCCCAGTCCGGCAAGAGCTGCGCTCTGTTGTCCAAGGTTTTTCCAACCCGTTCTCACACTGTTTCCGCTCAGGGCGGTATCACGGTTGCGCTGGGCAATGCCCACGATGACAACTGGCAGTGGCACATGTATGACACCGTAAAAGGCTCCGATTACATCGGTGATCAGGAGGCCATCGAGTACATGTGCAAAACCGGCCCCGAGGCTATCTATGAGCTGGAGAACATGGGCTTGCCCTTCTCCCGTTTCGATAACGGGTCTGTCTACCAGCGTCCGTTTGGTGGTCAGTCCAAGAATTTCGGTGGCGAGCAGGCTGCTCGTACCGCAGCGGCCGCCGACCGTACCGGTCACGCCCTGCTGCACACCCTTTACCAACAGAACGTCAAGAACAAGACCACCGTCTTCTCCGAGTGGTATGCGCTGGATCTGGTGAAAAACCAGGATGGCCATGTGGTGGGTTGTACTGCCATCGATATGGAGAGCGGTGAAGTGATCTACTTCAAGGCCAAGGCCACCGTGCTGGCCACTGGCGGCGCCGGTCGTATCTACCAGTCCACCACCAACGCCCACATCAACACAGGTGACGGCGTCGGCATGGCGCTGCGTGCCGGCGTCGGCGTGCAGGACATGGAGATGTGGCAGTTCCACCCGACCGGCATCGCCGGGGCCGGGGTGCTGGTAACTGAAGGCTGCCGTGGTGAAGGCGGCTATCTGCTCAATAAAGATGGCGAGCGCTTCATGGAGCGTTACGCCCCGAACGCCAAGGACTTGGCCGGTCGCGACGTGGTGGCCCGCTCCATCATGATCGAGATCCGTGAAGGCCGTGGCTGCGACGGCCCCTGGGGTCCACACATCAAGCTCAAGCTGGATCACCTCGGCAAAGAGGTGCTGGAATCCCGTCTGCCGGGCATCTGCGAGCTCTCTCGCACCTTCGCCCACGTGGATCCGGTCAAAGAGCCGATTCCGATCATCCCGACCTGCCACTACATGATGGGCGGCGTGCCGACCAACGTGAATGGCCAGTGCCTGACCCAGGACAAGAACGGCAACGATGTGCCGGTAGTCGGTCTGTTTGCGGTGGGCGAGATTGCCTGCGTCTCCGTACACGGTGCCAACCGTCTGGGTGGCAACTCCCTGCTGGATCTGGTGGTCTTCGGTCGCGCTGCCGGCATGCATCTGGTCAACACCCTGGGCGAGATGGATCACGGCCGCGATGCTTCCGAATCGGATCTGGATGCCGCATTGGCTCGCTTCAACCGCTGGGAAAATTGCCGTGACGGGGAAGACCCGGTGCAGATCCGCAAAGACCTGCAGCGCTGCATGCAGAACAACTTCTCCGTATTCCGCGAAGGTGCGGCGATGGCAGAAGGGTTGGCCGAGCTCAAGGTTATCCGCGAGCGCCTCAAGTCAGCCCGTCTGGACGACACCTCCAAGGAGTTCAACACCCAGCGCATCGAGTGTCTGGAGCTGGACAACCTGATGGAGACGGCGTTTGCCACGGCTGTTGCCGCCAACTTCCGTACCGAGAGTCGCGGTGCTCACTGCCGCTTCGACTTCCCGGATCGCGACGATGAGAACTGGCTGTGCCACAGCCTCTATCACCCGGACACCGAGTCCATGACCCGTCGCGCTGTCAACATGTCACCCAAGACCCGTGAGGCGTTCCCGCCCAAGGTCCGGACTTACTGATTGCGGAGCCAGCCCTATGAACGTTACTTTCTCTGTCTACAGATATAATCCGGATGTTGATAACGTCCCCCATATGAAGGATTATCACCTTGATATTCCTGAAGGTTCCGACATGATGGTGCTCGATGCACTGATCCAGTTGAAAGAGCTGGATCCCACACTCGCCTTCCGCCGCTCTTGCCGCGAAGGGGTCTGTGGATCAGACGGTCTCAACATGAATGGCAAGAACGGTCTTGCCTGTATCACCCCGCTCTCCGACCTGCTGAAGAAGGGCAATAACGTCGTTATCCGCCCCTTGCCCGGCCTGCCGGTGATCCGTGATCTGGTGATCGACATGACCCAGTTCTACACCCAGTGGGAGAAGGTCAAACCCTTCCTCATCAATGATGACAAGTTGCCGCCGGTGCGTGAGCACCTGCAATCCCCCGAAGAGCGCGCCAAGCTTGACGGCCTGTACGAGTGCATTCTCTGTGCCTGCTGCTCCACTTCGTGCCCCTCCTTCTGGTGGAATCCCGACAAGTTCATCGGTCCGGCCGGGCTGCTCGCCGCCTACCGCTGGCTGGCTGACAGCCGCGACACCGCGACCACCGAACGACTGGGGAATCTGGACGACGCCTTCAGCGTGTTCCGCTGCCATGGCATCATGAACTGCGTGAACGTCTGTCCGAAAGGCTTGAACCCGACCAAGGCGATTGGCCAGATCAAGTCGATGTTGCTCAATCGGGCTGTTTAGTATCAGGGCCGGCCAGGTGCTGGCCCGACCTCTGGATAGCCATCCCACCCGTGGCAGGATGGCTATTTGACCCCTACAAGCTGCGCAGCAGTAACAAGAAGTACAAGGGATAGAAATGCATAACGGCGTGATGAAGGCCTGGTTGGAGTCATCTCACCTGGCTGGTGCGAATGCAAGCTATATTGAGGATTTGTACGAATCCTTCCTGGAAAATCCTGACTCCGTGTCCGACGAGTGGCGCAGCCTGTTTAGCGAGCTGCCCCAGGTCAATGGCCATGCGGTTGAACAACCCCACTCCCAGGTCCGCGATTATTTCCGTCGTCTGGCCAAGGATCCCTCTCGCTACAGTGCCCCCGTCTCCGATCCGCAAGTGGATGCCAAGCAGGTGCGGGTATTGCAGCTGATCAACGCCTTCCGTTTCCGTGGTCACCAGAATGCCAATCTGGACCCGCTGGGCCTGTGGCAGCGTGAAACCGTTGCCGAACTGGATCCCGCGTTCCACAACCTGCAGGGCGCAGATATGGAGGCCACCTTCAATGTGGGCTCCTACGCCATCGGTCGCGAGACCATGGTGCTCTCCGACCTCTACGCCTCGCTGAAGAAGACCTATTGCGGCTCCATCGGCGCCGACTACATGCACCTCACCTCCACGGAAGAGAAGCGCTGGCTGCAACAGCGTCTCGAATCCATTGAAGGGAAGGGGAGCTACACCCTCGAAGAGAAGACCCGTTTCCTCGAGAGCCTGACCGCCGCCGAAGGGCTGGAGAAATATCTGGGTGCCAAGTTCCCGGGAGCCAAGCGCTTCTCGCTGGAAGGGGGCGACGCCATGATCCCCATGCTCAAGGAGCTGATCCGTCGCGCCGGTGAGCAGGGCTGCAAAGAGGCCGTTATCGGTATGGCCCACCGCGGTCGCCTCAACGTGCTGATCAACGTGCTGGGCAAGCGCACTCAGGATCTGTTCGACGAGTTTGCAGGCAAGCATGGCGAATCCTGGGGTACCGGTGATGTGAAGTACCACATGGGCTTCTCCTCCGACTTCGCCACCCCGGGTGGCAACGTCCATCTGGCGCTCGCCTTCAACCCCTCCCACCTCGAGATCGTCAACCCCGTGGTCATCGGCTCGGTCCGTGCCCGCATGGATCGTCGCGGTGACAAGGATGGCTCCAGCGTGTTGCCCATCACCATTCACGGTGACTCGGCCATGGCCGGTCAGGGCGTGGTGGCCGAGACCTTCAACATGTCCCAGACCCGTGCCTATGGTGTCGGCGGGACGGTGCGCATCGTCATCAACAACCAGGTTGGTTTCACCACCTCCTATATCCGTGACCTGCGTTCCACCGAATATTGCACCGACATCGCCAAGGCGGTGCAGGCGCCGGTGCTGCACGTCAACGGGGATGACCCGGAAGCCGTGGTGCTGGTGACCCAGATTGCACTGGATTACCGCAACACCTTCAAGCGCGACGTGGTGATCGAGCTGGTTTGCTACCGTCGTCATGGCCACAACGAGGCCGACGAGCCGAACGCGACCCAGCCTTTGATGTACCAGAAGATCAAGCAGCACCCGACCCCGCGCAAGATCTACGCCGATCAGCTGGTGGCCGAGGGGAGTATTGCCCAGGAGCAGGCGACCACCCTGGTCAACGAGTATCGCGAAGCGCTGGATCGCGGCGAGCGGGTGAGCAAGGAGTGGCGGCCGATGGAGCTGCACTCCGTCGACTGGACCCCTTATCTGGGCCACGACTGGAACATGGCCTATGACAGCACAGTGCCGATGGATCACCTCAAAGCCCTCGGCGAGCGGGTGAGCCAGTATCCGGCGACCCATGTGCTGCAGCGTCAGGTCGAGAAGATTTACGAAGACCGCCGTCTGATGGCTGCCGGCGAGAAGCTGGTGGATTGGGGCTTTGCCGAGACTCTGGCCTATGCCACTCTGGTGGACAAGGGTTCCCGCATCCGCTTTACCGGTGAAGACTCCGGCCGTGGCACTTTCTTCCACCGCCACGCCGTGCTGCACAACCAGACCGATGCCAGCACCTACACCCCGCTGTGCAACCTGCACGACGAACAGGGGCCGTTCGAGATTTACGACTCGGTACTGACCGAGAACGCGGTACTGGCCTTTGAATATGGCTACGCCAGCGCCGAGCCGGCCGGCCTCACCATCTGGGAAGCCCAGTTCGGTGACTTCGCCAACTGTGCCCAGGTGGTGGTGGATCAGTTCCTCTCCTCCGGCGAGCAGAAGTGGGGCCGGATGTGTGGCCTGACCATGCTGCTGCCGCACGGTTACGAGGGGCAGGGGCCGGAGCACTCCTCCGCCCGTCTGGAGCGTTATCTGCAGATGTGCGCCCAGCACAACATGCAGGTGTGCGTCCCCTCTACCCCGGCTCAGGTATTCCACATGCTGCGCCGTCAGGTCGTGCGCCCGATGCGCCGTCCGCTTATCGTGATGACGCCCAAATCTCTGCTGCGCCACCCGCTGGCGGTGAGCAAGCTTGAAGATCTGGCGGAAGGCACCTTCCAGAACGCCATTGGCGAGATCGACGCGCTGGATCCGAAAGCGGTCAAGCGGGTGGTATTCTGCTCCGGCAAGGTCTATTACGACCTGCTCGAAGCCCGTCGCAAGGCAGAGCAGAAGGATGTGGCGATCGTGCGGATCGAACAGCTCTACCCCTTCCCGGAAGAGGAAGTGCGCGCCATTCTGGCCGATTACAGCCACGTCACCGATTTTGTCTGGTGTCAGGAAGAGCCGCAAAACCAGGGCGCCTGGTACTGCACCCGTCACAACTACGATGAGGTGCTGCCGACCGGAGCCACCCTGCGTTATGCCGGTCGTCCGGCGTCCGCCTCACCGGCGGTTGGTTACATGTCCGTCCACGCCAAGCAGCAGAAAGCCTTGGTGGAAGATGCCCTTACTCTGGCCTAAGCCCTGAACAAGAAGTAACAAGGAACTGATTAGATGACTATCGAGATCAAGGTACCGGACCTGCCGGAATCAGTGGCGGATGCCACCATTGCCACCTGGCACAAGAAGCCGGGTGATCTGGTTGCCCGTGATGAAGTGCTGGTCGACATCGAAACCGACAAGGTCGTGCTGGAAGTGCCGGCACCGCAAGCTGGCGTGCTGGGCGACATCCTGCAGGCAGAGGGGGCAACCGTCCTCTCCCGCCAGCTGATCGCCACCATCAAGGCGGCTGCCGTAGCCGGTGAAGAGACCAAAGAGAAGCCGGCCGAAGCGGTTGCCGATGATGGCGCCGATGGCCTGAGCCCCTCCGTGCGTCGCCTGATTGGCGAGCATGACATCGACGTTGCCAAGCTGACCGGTACCGGCAAGGGCGGTCGCATCACCAAGGATGATGTGGAAGCCTACATCAAGGCGCTGAGCAAGCCTGCCGCTGTTGCTCCGGTTGCTGCCGCTCAGGCCGCACCGGTTGCCGCACTGGCCGGTCGCAGCGAGAAGCGGGTGCCGATGACCCGTCTGCGCAAGCGCATTGCCGAGCGTCTGCTGGAAGCGAAAAACACCACCGCCATGCTGACCACCTTCAACGAGGTCAACATGAAGCCCATCATGGATCTGCGCAAGCAGTACGGCGAGATCTTCGAGAAGAAGCACGGCATCAAGCTCGGCTTTATGTCCTTCTACGTGAAGGCGGTGGTGGAGTCCCTCAAGCGCTATCCGGAAGTGAACGCGGCGCTCGATGGTGATGATGTGGTTTACCACAACTACTTCGACGTCAGCATCGCCGTCTCCACTCCGCGTGGTCTGGTGACTCCGGTGCTGCGCGACTGTGACAACATGAGCCTGGCGGACATCGAGAAGGCCATCAAGGATCTGGCTGGCAAGGGCCGTGACGGCAAACTGACCGTGGATGAGCTGACTGGCGGCAACTTCACCATCACCAACGGTGGTGTGTTCGGCTCCCTGATGTCCACCCCGATCATCAACCCGCCCCAGAGCGCCATTCTGGGCATGCACAAGATCCAGGATCGCCCGATGGCCGTTGACGGCAAGGTCGAGATCCTGCCGATGATGTACCTGGCCCTCTCCTACGATCACCGTCTCATCGACGGGCGTGAATCGGTAGGCTTCCTGGTCTCCGTCAAGGAGCTGCTGGAAGATCCGACCCGCCTGCTGCTGGACGTCTGAGCAACCAACTGAAAGATAACGAGGGGCCCCCGAGGCCCCCACTCACAGGGGATTGAGAAACACGAGCCCCGGACGGAAATACCTACAACACGGATAGAGCATCTATGAATCTGCATGAATATCAGGCAAAACAGCTGTTTGCCGAGTATGGCCTGCCGGTCTCCGAAGGTTATGCCTGTGCTACCCCGCAGGAAGCGGCCGAAGCGGCCGACAAGATTGGCGGCAATACCTGGGTCGTCAAATGCCAGGTACACGCCGGTGGCCGCGGTAAAGCGGGCGGTGTGAAAGTGGCCAAGAGCAAGGATGAGATCCGTGCCTTCGCCCAGAACTGGCTGGGCAAGAATCTGGTGACCTACCAGACTGACGCCAACGGCCAGCCGGTCACCAAGATCCTGGTTGAATCTTGCACCGACATCGCCAAAGAGCTCTACCTGGGCGCCGTAGTTGACCGTGGTTCGCGCCGCGTGGTCTTCATGGCCTCAACCGAAGGTGGCGTGGATATCGAGAAGATCGCCCACGAAACCCCCCATCTGATCCACAAGGCGGCCATCGATCCGCTGGTGGGTCCGCAGGCTTATCAGGCCCGCGAACTGGCCTTCAAGTTGGGTCTGGTCGGCGATCAGATCAAACAGTTCACCAAGATCTTCATGGGTCTGGGCCAGATGTTCCTGGATTGTGACTTCGCGCTGCTGGAGATCAACCCGCTGGTGATCACCGCCCAGGGCAATCTGCACTGCCTGGATGGCAAGATCAACATCGACGCCAACGCCCTCTATCGCCAGCCCAAGCTGCGCGAAATGCACGACCCGTCACAGGATGACCCCCGCGAAGCGCACGCTGCCCAGTGGGAGCTCAACTATGTCGCCCTCGATGGCAACATCGGCTGCATGGTCAACGGCGCGGGTCTGGCCATGGGCACCATGGATATCGTCAACCTGCACGGCGGCAAGCCGGCCAACTTCCTTGACGTCGGCGGCGGCGCCACCAAGGAGCGCGTGACCGAGGCGTTCAAGATCATCCTCTCCGACAGCAACGTCAAAGCGGTGCTGGTCAACATCTTTGGCGGCATCGTGCGCTGCGACATGATCGCGGAAGGCATTATCGGTGCGGTCAAGGAAGTGGGGGTCAAGGTGCCCGTCGTGGTCCGTCTGGAAGGCAACAACGCCGAGCTGGGTGGTATCAAGCTGGCCGAGAGCGGCCTCAACATCATTGCGGCCAAGAGTCTGACCGATGCCGCGCAGCAAGTCGTCAAAGCAGCGGAGGCCAACTGATGAGCGTACTGATCAACAAGGACACCCGAGTCATCTGCCAGGGCTTTACTGGCGGTCAGGGTACTTTCCACTCCGAGCAGGCGCTCTCCTACGGCACCCAGCTGGTCGGCGGCGTCTCCCCGGGCAAGGGTGGCACCACCCATCTGGGCCTGCCGGTGTTCAACACCGTCCGTGACGCAGTCGAAGCGACCGGCGCCACCGCCACCGTCATCTATGTGCCGGCACCGTTCTGCAAGGACGCGATCCTGGAAGCGATCGATGCGGGCATCAAGCTCATCGTCACCATCACCGAAGGCATCCCGACGCTGGATATGCTGGACGTCAAAGTGAAGCTGCAAGAGACCGGCGTGCGGATGATCGGCCCCAACTGCCCGGGCGTGATCACTCCGGGTGAGTGCAAGATCGGCATCATGCCGGGCCACATTCACAAGCCGGGCAAGGTGGGCATCGTCTCCCGCTCCGGCACCCTGACCTACGAAGCGGTCAAGCAGACCACTGACGAGGGCTTTGGCCAGTCCACCTGCGTCGGTATCGGTGGCGACCCTATCCCGGGCTCCAACTTTATCGACATTCTGGAGATGTTCCAGAACGACCCGCAGACCGAAGCGATCGTGATGATCGGCGAGATCGGCGGCAACGCCGAAGAAGACGCGGCCGCCTATATCAAGGCCCACGTCACCAAGCCGGTGGTCTCCTATATCGCCGGTGTTACCGCGCCTCCCGGCAAGCGGATGGGCCACGCTGGTGCCATCATCTCCGGTGGCAAGGGTACCGCCGCCGAGAAGTTTGCCGCGCTGGAAGATGCTGGCGTGAAAACCGTCCGCTCCCTGGCCGATATCGGCAAGGCCCTGCGCGAAGTGACCGGCTGGTAATTCCTTATCGCCCGTTATCTCTAATAAAAAGCCGCCCGATGGGCGGCTTTTTTATTCATGTCTAATTGTCTCAAAAATTTTAGCTCATCTGAGTATTAAAATCTTTGTTCAGCAACATCGGCCATTATTCTATCTACCTCTTCACTTTCACAGTCAGTTGCTACCATCCAAAGATAAATACCATAGGCTCTTATCATCCGATAGTAATCGACAGCTTCCTTCATTGTTGGTAGAGCAGTACCTGCATCATCATGAGTTAATTCATTTCGTCTATCAACCAATTTGGTTATTTTATCTATGTCGTCATCATCGATCTTGTCGTTCCATTCAGTTAGTTTTTTCTTATTGTATGGGCCATTGAAAGATACAAGGAAATCTTTAAATATCTCAAATAGTTCAATGATAGCAAGTTTTGCAATTACAGGCTCAGCCCTAGATACGCCGTTAGGAATACTTTTGAATGGTGCTTTAATGCCACCGTTTTTATTTCTAATTGGTTTGTCACCAAGAATAATGGCAGATAGAACAGACATTTCATTACTTGTTTTAAAACAGTAGGGGTGAGTTCTTATAATTTCTTTTTCATTTGCAGGGGCTGATAGATATGGCCCATCTTTCCACGCCAAATTATCGTCTCCACAGCAATTCGGATCTAACATTTTCTCTGCTGATCTTGCCAAGTCAAACACCCAAGCGCTATCCAATGCTGCTTCATTTATTTTCTTTAGAAAAGCTTTCATTTTATTTTCCTAGCGAGTGAAGTAAGATGTCTGCTATATGTTGTTGGTGTTTGACGAATCATTTAAACAGGCGGTTGATAAGTGTCAAAATAGATGCTCATCGTTACACTCAAAGAAGATAGTATGCCACAGGACCTGCATGAATTTTATAGTAACAGATCAATGTTTTAAACTTGATAAAAGTCAGTAATTGAGAATAACGATGTGTATTCTAACCTTTTGGGAAAAGTATTTTCTACGACGATTTTTTGGTGAACATCGTTAGATTACGATTCTTGTTGGAGAATAACTCCGTTGTATCAATGCCGACCCAGTTCGTAGGTTCGAATAGCGAAGCGTATTCGGACGATCGGGGGATTGGTATGCCACGGCCTTTACCTACAGGCAGAATCCAACAGGCCAAGATTGTTACGCTGTTGCAACCAACTTGGCTGATGCTGTTTCGCTGGTGAATCAATCCTGCCACCGATTGGGAAAGCCAGCTGGCTGGGCTGGTTGCCAATGCGCCGCCGATTTGTGGCAAAGTACCAAGCCAAACGCGGGCTAACTCTCGTTGATTGGCCCTTGCACTGCGTTGCTCGCTATCAGCTCCGGCTATCACGCCGCATCATAAAAATGCCGACCAAAAGGTCGGCATTTTGCTTTTAAGAGGCGCAGGTCTGGCTGCATGTGTTCAGAGCGCCGCTGACGCGATCCTCACACTCGTCTTACCGCATGAACCCTATTGGCTAAAGACCGTCTGCCCGCGAAAGACGGTGCGGGTGACCTTGGTATCGGCGATCTGCTCCGGTTTGCCGGCGGCGACCAGCTGGTAGAGATCCCGATCCAGCACGATAAAGTCGGCCGATTTGCCCACTTCGATGGAGCCGCTGATGGCCTGCTGGCGCACCGCGCGAGCGCCATTGATGGTGTAGGCCGCCAGCATTTCGTCCAGGGTAATGCGCTGGCTGGCGCGATAGTCATCGCCGCTTTGGGGAGCCTTGATGATCCCGGTCGCCATATTTTCGAAGGGGCGGGGATCCCGGCTGTCGACCGGGGCATCGCTGCCAGCGACCAGTATGGCCCCCGCCTTGCGCGAGCTCTCGACCGGGTAGAGGGCGTCGTGCAGATAGCCAAGGGGATCGTAGAGGGCATCGCTCAGGGATTGGCCCACCCGGGTCGGCTGGATAAAGGAGGCAACCAGCATGTCGTAGGCCAGTTGGGGGGAGGTCCAGGCATAGGTAAAGGTGAGGTAGAGCCCAAGCTCGCCGAGCCGTTTTTGATCATCGGGATGGACCACCTGCAGGTGGGCCAGGGTGTGGGGAATGCCGCTATCACCGTTGCTGGCGCGGGCGGCGGTGAGAGCATCCAGCGCCGTGCGGGTGGTGCGATCACCGATGCTGTGCATATGGATGCTGAAGCCTGCCTTGTCCAGCGCCCCTATATAGCGGGTGAGGTCGGCCTCCCGGTAGTTGACGATCCCGTTGCTGCCGGACTCCTCGCTGTCGGCTGTGATGGTCACTTCATCGGTAGCCGGGTCTCTGGCCAGATGGGGGGTGTGGTAGTTTGCCAGCATGCCGGCATTGGGCAGGAAGGGGGGGGTTGTGAAGGGATCCCCTTCCAGCACACCGTCGAGGAAGATCTTGACCGCATCGGCCTTGATCAGCGGGTTGTTGGCAAAGGATTCTCTCACCTGGCTGACCTTGGCAAGATGCCCCTCTATATCGAGTTTGCCCTGATAATCATCATCGCTAAAGCAGGTGGCGGCCGTGACACGCATATGCAGCAGATCCCGTGACTGCATGGTGAGTAGTCGCTGGCGGATAAAGTCGGTGGCGCAGGCATCCTGAATGCTGGTGATACCGCGAGAGGCCATCAGCTCGGCAATGGCGGGCAGGATCTGGTCGTATTGGCTGGCTGCCTGCTCATCGCTGGCGCTCAGCAGGCCGCTATCGGGCACCGGAATGGCGCTGCGGGCCGTGTCACGCACCACTCCGCTGGTCAGGTCGACATAGGGGATAAAGGGCTCGAAGGCCCCGCCGGGGGCCAGCGTAGTTCCATTGAAGCCGATTGTGTTGCCATCGTTATCTTGCGCCATGGCAAGGGCGCGGGAGTTGTAGGCACTGGCATGGCCATCGACCCCGGCCAGCACCACCGGATTGTCGGGGGCGGCGGCATCGAGGGCCGCCAGCAGGGTGGCATGGCTGGCGGTTGCCGTATTGCCCTCATAGGGGGACCACTGATTGACCACCAGCCACTCCCCCGGCTTGGCCGCATAGCGGGGCAGGCATGTGCTGATCTTGGCGGCCAGCTGATCCAGAGTGACGGGTTTGCCATCTAGATCGCACATGTCCAGTGCTACCGTACCGAGCAAGTGGATATGGTTGTCGTGCAGGCCGGGCAGCACCATACGCTCTTGCAGGTCCACCACTCGGGTGGTGGGGCGCTTGAGCGCTTCGGCCCCCTCCCGGTTGCCCACATAGATAAACTGGCCGTCGCGGATCATCATGGCCTCGGCCACCTGACGTTGCCCATCCTGGGTGTGGATCTTGCCATTGAGATAGAGGGTCGTTGCCCCATTCGTATCATTGGTGTCACTTCGGCAGCCACCGAGCAGGCCTGCGGCCAACAGGAGGGTGATGCCAAATCGGGTTGAGGTCTGTTTGCTATCCATTGCACTGCTCTCCTTGGGATAAATGCAGTAATTACTGCAGATCTGAGCAGATATGTTTATTGCAGCTATTCTGAAAAAATCCAGTAATTACTGCATTTGTTTAACTTTTTGTTTACTTTGTCTCATTGATGTCAATGAGCCACTACCGGTCGTGACCCGGGCAAAGAGGGGACCCCAGTGGTTCGAAGGAGAGAAGATGTCAGAACAACGAGTGCCTGCCGCCCTGCATATGCGGCGTCAGCCACGGCAGCAGCGCAGTCAGGAGGTGGCGAGCCGTATTGAACAGGCAACGCTGATGTTGCTGCAGGAGCGAGGTTTTGCCGCTCTCAACACCAATGCCATTGCTGATCGGGCCGGAGTCGGGATCAAATCGCTCTACCACCTCTATCCCAACAAGGAGGCGATCATTTGCCGTCTCGCTATGGGGTGGCTGGCGGCGGTTTGCGAGGCGCAACAACAGCTCCGTATCGAGGCAACGAGTTGGCCGCAGGCGTTGGCACTGCTGGATCTGGCGCTTGAAGAGCTGGATCGCCGCTTTGTCGGCTATGGTGCCTTGTGGCACGCCATGGATCTTATCCCCGAACTGCACGTGGTCGAGCAGGAGCACGAGCGGCGCCAGATTGACTTCTGGTCATCCCTGCTGCGTGACTTTGGCTGCCGCTGGCCGGAGGCGGAGCTCACGACGCTGGTGCGCTACTTCTATCGCACCGCCGATGTCACCAAGCAGTGCACCCGGAGCGATGGGGATCTCGGCCAGCAGATGTGGCTGCTGCACCGCCACTGGAGCGAGCAGCTGATCGCCGCCGCTATTGCCGAGCCCGACCCCGAACGGGTGTGGCAGGGAATGCCTGCGCTGCTGGTTGGGACCAACGAGTAATACTGCAAGCATCCACCATGCCGCGCAGCCCCGGCATGCATCAGCCGAGCGCGACCCGCATCAGGGGAGAGGGGGCGTTGTCGACAAAGTGGTGCCAGATATGGCCGTAGAGCGCCTTCTGACCCGGGAAACTCACCAGCGCCTTGGCTTCGGCCAGGGAACACCAGCGATATTCGGTGTGCTCGTCGTTGAGGGTCACCGCCTGATTGGGCGGACAATAGACCACAAAGACCGGTACCACCTCCACCGTATTCAGGCTCGCCTCGTAAAACTGCTCCAGATACTGGCCGTTGTAGAGCTCGGTGACCCGGATCCCCGTCTCTTCGCCAAACTCCCGAATAATGGTCTGCCAGCCGGTTTCACCCGCCTCCACCGTGCCCGCCACATGGCACCAGAAGCCTCCCTTGACCCGCTTCATCACCAGCAATTTTGTTTCGCCATCGACAGTGGTGAGGGCAACGCCAGAGACGGCCTTGCAGCGAATGGGGATCATGATCTTCTCTCCGGATTTGGGCTCTGTGATAGCCATGAACAGTGTGAAGGCGTGTTAATTGAAATACGCCTCGGTGGGTAGGCCCATGACCTCTATTTCATTCAGTCCATTTTTGGCCAGATAGTTGGCCACCAGATTGAACCCCACCCAGTAACCGGCATATTTGGGAAATGGCCGGTTATCACGGCAGTAGAAAAAGTCTAAAAAGTTGAACTGCTTGCTGGATAGATGGGGCGTCATCTCTGCCAGGAGCGATTGCCAGTCATGGTGATGAGACTCCTTGAACAGCGAGGGGAGTGTGCCGCCATTGAACCTCTGCTCAAAGTAGCAGGCCAGCCCTTCAAAAATCAGGTTTTCGGCCAGTGTTTCTGCTTCCACCTTGTTCTTCTTTTGCACGATATGGTGGACTTCGTGGGCCAGCACGGCAGGCAATTCGGTGATGATCACCTCTTTGATATCAGGCCGTTCCAGATCTAGTTGGAGTTCTATCCGATACATGTTGATGGCCCAGCCACCGATACCCGAATCGGGAGCATCCCCCTCGGCAAAAGGGCTGAAGGTGACATCCAGTTGGGAGAGATCGAACAAGGCATTCAATTTGTGCGCCGTCTCGGCAAAAACGTGCCTAATGGTGTCATCGAGCCCATCGAATTTGCCCGAGTCGTTTAACAGGGTGAGTTGCATCCAGACATCCTTGTCTATTGAAAGAGAGTGCTGAGCCACTTGCGTGGTCGCGGCGCCATATCACCACGATTACCCTCCTTCAATCAAGGGGTTACCCGCTCATTATGCTTGCCGTCTGGATCGCCTCGATCAGTGCAGCCCGGTTGATGCGAGGGCGCTCGCCATCGAGCAGTTGCTGCCACAGCGCAATGGCCTGACTGTAGCGACCATGCAGGAAGTGATCGGAGGCGAGCAGCATCAGGGCGCTCACTTCTCCCGCGTCCTGCTTGAGGGCGCTCTCCAGCAGGCGGGTTGCCTCGGGAGTCAGCTGCTGGCCAGCCTGATAGTAGAGCACGGTGGCTTGCGCGGCCTGGGTCGCCGCGCTGGCGCCCCCCTCCAGCAGAGCAAGGCGCTGGTAGGCGAGCAGAGCGTTGTCATATTCGCCCCGATAGAGATAGAGCTGGCCGAGCGCCGCCCAGCTGTCGAGATCGGCGGGGTTGGTTTGCAGGCGCTGGTGCAGGGCGCCAAGCTCCTTGTCCTGCAGATCCCGCGGGCTCAATCCCGCCAGCGGATCGGGGCGCGACTGATAAGCCTGCCACGCCTGATAGCGGCCGGTGCCGGCATAAATGCCCGCCATCAGCGCCAGCAACAGGGCTCCAAGCAGTATCCATGACCGCAGCCAGGGCAGCGGACGGGCGGTGCGATCCTTGGCCAGTCGCTCGCGCAGGGCCTGCTCGGCGGTTGGGGTGGTGTTGGCGAGGCGGGCCAGCTCCAGCTCCCGGTAGAGGCGACTGTGGGGTGCAAGCCCCGCCTGCTGCTCGGCCATGATCAGCCGGTTCAGCTCGGCCCTGGGGTCGTGGGCGAGCATCCCCTCGGCTCTGTCGCCAATAAGCGGTACCCGCGCCGGTTGCTGGCGATGCAGGCTTCTGCGCAGGCGATGGAGCGCCAGCAACAGCAAGAGGGCGGGGCCGCCCCACAGCAGCGCCGTGTTGCGCTTGAAGGGGGGATCGTAGCGGACGAAATCGCCGAAGCGCTCCGTCATGCGGGCGATCACCTGCTCATCAGACTGCCCCTCGTCCACCCAGCGGTAGACCTCGAGCCGCAGATCCCGGGCGATGGGGGAGTTGGATTCCACCAGATTCTGGTTCTGGCACTGGGGGCAGCGCAGGGCGCGGGCCAGCTCTTGCGCCCGATTTTGTAGCTCGGGGTGGCGAAACTGATAGGTATCGACCCCGCTGGCAAGGGCCCCGAAGCTCAAGGCCAGCAAGAGCGGCGCGATCAGGGCGTGGCCGAGGCGGCTCATGGCTTGCTCTCCTGCACTTGTCTCTTTACTTCTCTCTCCACTGCTCTTTCCACTTCGGGCTGGCTGGCGCTGTTGCTGCGGGCCTTTGCAAGCAGGGGGGCAAACTGGCGTTGCCAGATCTCCCGGGTGAGCTCACCCGTGTGGCGGGTCAGCAGGGTGCCGTCGCCGGCGAAGAGATAGGTCTCCGGCGTGCCGTAGACGCCGAGCTCCAGTGCGAGTCGGCCGTCGGGGTCGGCCAGCACGGCGCGATAGGGGTTGCCCGCCTGGATAAGCCAGGCGCGGGCGGGGTCCCCCTTGTCCCGGTAGTTGAGGCCGTAAAGGGGCACGGAGCCCGCAAGCTCACCCAGCAGCGGATGCTCGGCGCGGCAGTTGGGGCACCAGCTGGCCCAGACGTTGAGCACGAAGGGTTCGCCCTTGAGCGCCGCGGTGTGGATGGGGGCGCCACCAAACAGATCGTCACTCTGCCAGGCAGGCAGGGTGCGCCCGGCGACGGCCTCATCCTGGCTGTAGGGGTTGTTGCCAAGGCCGAGCCAGAGCAGGGCACCGAGCCCCAGGGTGAGCAGGAGTGGCACGAACAGGCGCAGACGGGCGTTCATAAGGTCTCCTGTTCAAGCTGGGGATAGGGGGCGGCAGCTGGCGCAGGATGGTTAGCCAGCAGCGGCCGGCGGGCAAGCAGGCGCAGGGCACCGCCCGCCATCATCAACAGGCCACCGAGCCAGATCCAGCGCACCAGCGGCTTGTAGTGCAGCCGCATGGCATAGGCGCCGGGTCCCATCTTCTCGCCAAGCACCACGTAGAGATCGCCAAGCATTCCCCACGCGATGCCGGGTTCGTTCATGTTCATGGTGCGCACACTGTAGTGACGTCGCTCTGGGGTGAGCCTGGCCACCTCTTTACCGTCCTTATGCACGCTAAGCGTGATGCGCTCGGCGGTGTAGTTGGGGCCGATGATCGGCTCGCTCCCCTCA
Source organism: Aeromonas sp. 600774 (assembly GCF_049175075.1). Lineage (NCBI taxonomy): Bacteria > Pseudomonadati > Pseudomonadota > Gammaproteobacteria > Aeromonadales > Aeromonadaceae > Aeromonas > Aeromonas sp. 600774. The sequence goes on along the minus strand of NZ_JAAKUJ010000005.1, from coordinate 24,492 downwards.
TAGCGAAACTCGAAGGCGCCGAGCCGATAGGGCTTGTCGGCGGCGAGTACGGCGCCCCCCTCCTGGCTGTGGTGACTCACCTGCGCGATGCCGAGGGCGCACACCGCCACCCCGAGGTGGGCCAGCAGGCTGCCGAACCGATTGAGGGTGATCTCGCGCAGCGACGTCGGTTGCAAGAGCGGGAGCAGCAGGCTGGCCATCAGCCAGAGGCTGAGCACGTTGGCCGCGAGCCCCAGCCAGCTTGCCCGCAGCGGCTCTGGATAGGCGAGGCTCAGCAAGGCGCCCCCCAGCAGGCCGAACAGGCATGGGAGCAGCACCTTGATGCGGCGCTGGGCCGCCAGATGCTGCCAGCGCAGGCGCGGCAGCTGGGTCATCAGCGCCATCAGGCAGAGGGCCAGCGGCACGAAGATGGTATTGAAATAGGGGGCGCCCACCGAGAGCGAGCCCAGATGGAGCGATTGGAACACCATGGGGTAGAAGGTGCCGAGCAGCACGCTGGCGCAGGCCACGCAGAGCAGCAGGATGGCGGCGCCGAGCAGCCCCTCTTTTGACAGCAAGCCAAAGCGGGCGTAGGGGGCGCGAATGTCCGCCCGCAGGGCAAACAGGGTGAGGGCGCAGGTCAATAGCAAGCCGAGCAGCAACAAGAGGGTGAGGCCGCGGCTGGGGTCCACCGCAAAGGCGTGCACCGAGGTGAGCACCCCCGAGCGCACCACGAAGGTGCCGAGCAGGCTCAGCGAAAAGGTAAAGATGGAGAGCAGCAACACGGCGTGGCCGTAAGCGCCGCGCTTCTCGCACACCACCAGGGCATGCAGCAGGGCGGTGCCGAGCAGCCAGGGCAAGAGAGAGGCATTTTCCACCGGATCCCAGAACCACCAGCCGCCCCAGCCGAGCTCGTAGTAGGCCCACCAGGAACCCAGCACGATACCGGCGGTGAGAAACACCCAGGAGCCGAGCGCCCAGGGGCGGCTCCAGTGGGCCACGGCGCCATCAAGCCGATCCGAGTGCAGCGCCGCCATGGCGAAGGCGAAGTTGACTGCAAAGCCGACATAGCCGAGATAGAGCAGGGGCGGGTGGATGATGAGGCCGATATCCTGCAGCATTGGGTTGAGATCGCGCCCCTCCAGCGGCCCCGGAAATTGGCGGTCAAACGGGCTGGAGAAGATCAGGGTATAGACGCCGAACAACCCGACGATCAGCCCCATGATGGCCAGTACCCGGGTTGTGATCAGCGGATCGACCCGCCTGGAGCAAAGGGCCACCAGCGCACCCCACAGCCCCAGCGCAAAGACGAAGAAGAGCATGGAGCCCTCGTGACCGCCCCACACAGCCGCCAGTTTGAAGCCAAGGGGCAGGGCGCTGTTGGCGTGCTGGGCCACATAGACCAGGGTGAAATCATCGAGGCCAAAACAGCCGGCGAGCAGCAGCAGGGCGGCCCCGAGCAGGAGGGCGACCAGGAGGGCCAGCGGTGCTGCGCAGCCGAGCAGCGGGCGTGAGGCGAGCCGCAGGCCCAGCCAGGGCAGCAGCCCTTGCAGCAGGGCGAGTCCGGTCGCCAGCAACAGTGAGAGATAGCCGAGCTCTGCCAGCACACAACCTCCGTTTCAATCTTTGATGTCATTCATGTCATGCCACACACGCCGCGTCGTCTTCCTTTGGGGAAAAACATTGCCAAGCAACGGGTGTGGCATCACCAGAAATTCATTGGGCCAGCAACAAATCAGCGCCAGTCACCGGAGGGCGGCTGGCGCTGGTGGTCATGCCTTTAAATTACTGTCATCTGGCCGGCATAGAGCACGAAGTAGCGCAGCAGCAGGATCCCCACCAGGGTCAGGCTGCAGACCAGCACCAGATAGCCGTTTTTGGCCCGCAGCGGCGCGGGAGCCAACAGGGCCAGCAACTGGGGCAGCAACATGCCGATGCCCACCACCCCGAGCCAGAACACCTGAGCCCAGAAGCCGCTGCCGATGGCCGCCCACATCGCCACCTCTTTCTGGCCGCCACCGAAGTAGAGGCCGGTAAAGAAGCAGACCAGCAGCAGCACCTCCACCGCCAGCACGGGTCGCTCGAAGCGATGGACAAAGCTCACCCCCTGGCTGTGGTGGTTCTCCTTGAAGAGCGTCACCGCCAGCAAGATGGTGGAGGCGATGCCGGAGCTGATGCCCGAGACCAGAAACAGCACTGGCAGCACCGGGTTGTTCAAGAGCGGATAGGTCTTGAGCGCCGAGAGCAGAAAGCCGGTGTAGGCCCCCAGCAGCACGGCGAGCAGCAGCAACAGCGGGGCCAGCAGCCGCTCGATGCGGGCAAGCCAGCCAATCAGCCCATCCACAAAAGCGAACTTCTCTTTCAGCAACCGGTGGCGCAGGGTTTCGATCTCGGCGCGAAACACCACCGCCAGCCAGGCGAACAGCACCGCCATATAGAGCTGAAACAGCATGACCCCCATCGACATCACTGAGTCGAACTGGTAGTGGAACATCAGCTTCCAGAAGGTCCAGGGGCGTGCCAGATGGAAGATAAGGATCAGCAGCCCCAATATCACGCTCGCTGGCGCCAGAATGGCGGTCGCCTTGATGATGCCGCTCTCGCTGCCTGCCCCCTTGCGGCGCAGCAGCACCGAGAGGGTGGTGGCTCCGGCGGAGATGCCGAGCAGAAAGAGATAGATAGCGATTGGCCAGTCCCACACCAGCGAGGAGAAGTGAAATGCGTCATGCAACATGATCCATTCCTCCTTCTGTTACTGCGGTAGATGGCGATCGGACAAATCCCCAGACAAGGGAGGGGAAGTGAAACGCCTCTTGCATGGTCATGACTTTATCTCCCCTTTGGGCACACGGTACATCTTGGGCGAGGTGCCGAGTGCCTGCTTGTAGCGATAGGTGGTCTCCTTCACCAGCCGTTTGGCGATAGGGCTGTCCGGGTCATCCAGATTGCCGAACACCAGCGCCTTGGTGGGGCAGGATTCCACGCACGCCGGCTCCTTGCCCGCCGCCAGGTTGGTCTTGCGGCAAAAGTCGCACTTATCGGCAACCTTGGTCACAGGGTTGATAAAGCGCACCTGATAGGGGCAGGCGGCCAGACAGTACATGCAGCCGACGCAGAGATCCGGGTTGACGTCGACGATGCCATCCTCCTTGCGGATATGGGAGGCACCGGTCGGGCAGACGTGTACGCAGGGAGCGTTGTCACAGTGCTGGCAGGACTTGCGAAAGAAGCGGTACTCGGCGTCGGGAAATTCCCCGATGGGGCCTGAGCGGATGATCTCGAGGCGCGAGACCCCTTCCGGCACTTTGTTCACTTCCCGGCAGGCATCCATGCAAGCGGTGCAGCCGATGCAGGCCGTCTCATCGTGGATCATGCCATAGCGGATCCCGTCGATGGTCTGGCTGTGGGCGAGGGGGGTGGCAAGGGAGCGAGTCGGCCCCGTCATCATGATAAGGGCCCCTGCGCCCATGCCCGCCATAAAGTCACGGCGAGAGCAGCTCATGATGCCTCCTTGCCGGTAGCCGATTTGGACTGCTCCTGCCGGGCCTTGCTGGCCTCATGCTGCTTGCTGTGGCAGTCGACGCAGAGCTTGATGCGGGATTTTTCCGGGAGCCCCACCATGGGCTCCTTGACCGGATGCAGCTGGTGGCAGCTGGTGCAGGTGAGCTTCGTGGCGTGCACGTCGTGGGCCCAGAGCGCCTCGCGAAGCACTTTGGGCTCGTGGCAGCTCATGCAGACCCCGTTCTGCTCGCTGATGGGATAAAGCTTGATGCTTTCTTTATCCTTCAGGCTGTGGCTAAAGCGCATCACATCTTTGACCCCTTCCCTGTGCTGAGGGGAGGGCTGGCCGTGGCAGTTGGTGCAGGTCACCGGTTTAAGGTTGTTGGGATTAGTCGCCTGACCATGCTTGCCGTGCATCCCTTCGCTCTGCTCCTTGTGACAGTCGGTGCAGGCCTTGTCGGCACTGCGTAGAAATTCCACCTCATGTGTAGCTGGAACAGGGGCAGCTGCCGGCTCGGCCGCCTGACCCTGCAGGCTGGTGAGCAGCATGGCTGCCATCAGCATCAGTCGTAAGAAATCCATCGTTAAATCACCCATAGGAAACCTCCATCCGCTGCGGGTCCGACTTGGCGCCGGGCCCGCAGGCGCCGTTACTGTGCCAGCCGTCCGGCCGCTTTGGCCTCGGCATCCCAGGCGGGGACCGTGGTCTTGAGGAACTGGGCCTTGTCGCTGTTGAACTGCTTCATATCCATGCCAAGGGCCGCTTGCGCTTTCTCCTTGGTGGAGATGTCGGGGATGGCGATTTCGTGGCTGATCCCCTTGCTGGCCAACAGGCGAGCCAGCTTGGTGCGGGCGTCAGCGGCTTTATCCAGCGCGCTGCCAAGTACCTTGAGGGCCACTTCGGGGGCGTGCATCTGCACCCCGTGGGAGGCGATGGCGTAGTCCCAGCGCCACTGGGCGTGACGGATGTCCTGCAGAATATCCTTCATCTCTGCCTCGGTGGCGCCGGCATCCCAGGCCGCCTTGGCTTCAAAGTGGGCGTGTACCAGCTGCTTCTCGACCTTCAGCTTGGTCTCGATCACCGCCTCTTTGCGCTGCTTGACGATCCCTTGCAGCATCTCCTTGCTCTGGGTGTGGCAGTTGCGGCAGGTCTGCTCGAAACGATCGAAGGGGTTCCCCACCTTGTGATCCGTGTAGACCTTGCCCTGCTCGTTCTGCACCTTGGGCATGTGGCAATCGACACAGGCGACGTTGTTCTGGCCGTGAATGCCGGCGCGCCAGGTTTCGTACTCGGGGTGCTGGGCTTTCAGCATGGGGGTTTTGGAGAGGGCATGAGTCCAGTCGGCAAAGCCGATTTCATCGTAATAGGCCTCCATCTGCTCCACCGTGGTGCCCTTGTCCCAGGGGAATTTGACCGCCTTGGTGGGGCCGCTGAAGTAGTATTCCACGTGGCACTGGCCGCACACCTGGGACTGCTGATCAAAGCGTCCCTGATCCTTGAACGGCTTGCCGATGGCGGTCATGGCCCGCTCGGCATAGGGACGGGAGAGGTGCAGGGCAGGTTTGCCCTCCTTGAACTCCTTCGAGGCAGTGTCGTGGCAGTCGGCGCAGCCGATGGTGTTGACTACTTCCGGCCCGCCCTTGGCCCACATCCCCTTGAAGTAGCCATCCTCACCCTGCTCGTCGATGACGCGGGCCACATCCGGGCCTTTGCAGCTCCAGCAGGCCATCGGCAGCGGGCCATCTTCGGCTGTCTTGGGGGCGCCGGTACGCAGGGTTTCCCGCACGTCGGTCAGCGCATAGAAGTGGCCGCGCGGCTTGTTGTAATCCTTGGAGAAGGGGTAGCCGGCCCAGAGCACCACCATGTTGGGGTCCTCGGCCAGGGCATCGGTGCGCTCGCGGCTCTCGCCGGTCGCCTTCCAGCTGCTGAACTGATCGGCGTGATCCTTGGCGAACAGCTCGCTGCGCGCCTCAATCTTGCCCTTGGGTTGTGCCTCGTCGGTCGCCTGTACCCAGCCGCTGGTGCCAAGGCAGGTGGTCAGCAGCAGGGCGGCGAGGCCCAGCTTGATCTGTCTGTTGCGTGAACTCACGATCATCACTCCCTAATCGATCTCATTGCCAGACCTGACCGTTCCATCCTGGATGTGGGCATTGGTTCGCCCCCGCCAAGCAGGAGCAGGCAGGCCGCTTCATTGTTATTAGTGAATAAAACCCATGTTTTTATGCGATTGCTCAAGCTTGATATTACCAAATGGGTAAAAAGAATGATGATTTATCAGAGGGGGGCTTGCGCTAGATCAATTACCGAGAGCGCCAACAGATAGAAATGAGATCCCGGTTAAATTATTAAGAAAGTCAGAATATTGGAAGTGCAATGAGTCTCTGTGGCGGGACGGAGCGACACCTGAGGTATGCCTGCGTTATCTGGCAAGGCATTCATAGTTATCTGTCATATCAATTATCTATTTATGGGTATAAAAATAATAAGTGAATAAATATTCTTTTTGAGAGGACTGTCGGTTACAGTCTGTACGGGCCGGGCGTTCCGCCGATGGGCGAGATGGTCGGCAACATCAATGAGAGAAGCCGGCAATGCCGGCTCCTCTCAGCTCTTATCGTGATCAGATACTGTTTGGGTTGCAGCCCCAAGGCATGGGGCTTAACCAACGAACACCCCGGCTTCGGGGTTTACACCAGCGGATATGGTCACGCTCATCTTATGCCAGAGCCCGAGCCAGCAGGTGGATTGGATGTTCACAGCGGAAGCTTGTGCTCATCTCGATCTGCCATTTACAGGTCTCGCAATCGGTGATCACCAGATCGGGGGCCAGGCGGTTGATTTGATCAAACAGCCCTTCGCCGATGGTCTGGCTGGTCTGGTAGTTCTCCGACTTGAAGCCGTAGGTGCCGGCGATACCGCAGCACTGGGAGTCCAGCACGGTCACCTTGACTCCGGGGATGGCGCGCAGCAGCTCAAGGGTATAGATGACGCCGCCCATCTTCTCCATGTGGCAGGGGGTGTGGTAGGCGATGTGCAGATTGAGCGGCTTCATCGCCGGTTTGTTGCCCTTGTAGAACTCGTTCCACAGGAAGCGGGTTACCAGGGAGATGCGATCCCGCACCTTGTGGTTGTCCTGCTCCAGCAGGTGGGGGTATTCGTCCCGCAGGGTGAAGCCACAGGTGGAGGAGGTGGCCAGCAGCGGCATCTCATTGCCCAGCAGGGAGTTCTCCATCTGCTTGATATTAAAGGCCGCCTGCTGCTTGGCCTTGTCCATGAAGCCGTTGGCAATGAGCGGTACGCCGCAGCACTTCTCCCGCTCCAGCAACTGCACGCCGATGTTCATGGCGTTGAGCACCTGCACCAGCTCCTTGCCAAGCTGCGGGTGGTTGTAGTTGACGTAGCAGCCGTGGAAGTAGGCTATCTGGCGCGCAAAGCGGGCCTGAGATTCTTTTTGCTTCTTGTACCAGCCGCGGAAGGTGCCCTGGGAGTATTTGGGCAGATCGCGGTGGGAGGAGACCCCCAGCGCCTTGTCCAGCACCAGTTTCATCGGCTTGAGGCCGGTGGCGAAGTTGACCACCGGCGCCATCAGGGTAGACATGCTACCCATCAGATCGGTGTGGGAGAGCACGAACTCGCGGATCCCCGGTTTGAAACCGCTGTACTGGTGTTTGGCTTTGGCAATGATGTCACCGATGCGCACCCCGCTCGGGCAGGCTACTTCGCAGCGCTTGCAGTTGGTGCAGTGCTTGAGAGCGCTGTCAAACAGCTCCGGGCTCTTGATCCGCAGGCGCTCGCCATCCGGGCCCGCCTGTTTCGGGCCGGGGTAGGCGGGGTTGGCCTTGGCCACCGGGCAGTAGGCGGTACAGACGGTGCATTTGATGCACTGATCGAAAGTTTGGTTGGCGTGATCCAGTAGCATGTCAGTTCTCCTCCCGTAGGGTGTGAAGGCACGGGATATGGGACAAAGTAATCATTGGGCCGCGCCCAGAATATGGCCGGCAGCCTGCCAGCCGGTAGCAACGGCAACGCCAGAGCCTGAGCCCTCTTTAATGGGGTCGTAATGGGCCAAGACACTGCCCGCGCCATAGAGGTTGGTGAGCGGCTTGCCGCCGCGCAGCACTCTGAGCTGGTCGTCGGTCTTGACCCCGAATCCCATAAAGGGGTGATGGTCAAACAGGCGACGACCGGCCCAGGCATCGCGCTCCTCCAGACTCAGCACATCGGCATCGAAGATGGGCTCGCGAATGCCACGCAGACGGGACTCCAGCCCGCGACTAAAGAAGCTGCCGGAGGCGAGCACGAAGTTGTCCGCCTCGAACAGTTGATCATCGCCATTCTGGGTATGTACGCCGACCACCCGATCACCCTCGTAACGGGCGCCCAGCACCCGCTCGCTGGTGAGGAAGGTGCCGCCAAGGGCCATAAAGCGGCGCTTGAGGGCTTCCTGCATCCGCATCCCGATCAGTGATGGCGGCATGGTCGCCACCTCCTTGATGGTGCAGCCGGTACGCTGCTCCAGCTCCGCCAGACGCGGGCCAACCAGCCCCAGCGACAGGCAGGCGGGCAGCACGATATGGCTGCAGCCCGGTTCGCCACTCTCCTGCACCATGCGGCTGATCTCGCGGGCCAGGTCCGCTACCAGATGGTGTTTGTCACAGAGGCGCGCGATATCGGCGGAGCGAAACTCGTGGGGATTGCGGCTGAATTCCGCCAGCTGGGGCAGGCGGATTTCGCCGGTCAGAATGCGGCAGTGGGCAAAGCGGGGATGGGTCGCCAGATTGGCGGCCGCCAGTGCCGGATGAAAGTCGCGAAAGCCCTCGAGGGTGGCCAGCAGCAGCATGTCCGGGATCGGCGCATCGGTGACACAGGCACAAGTATCGGGGGAGAGCCAGGTACGTTTGAGGGTACCGATGGGGGTCAGGCGCTGGTGATTGGTGTCGTGGCGAACCAGCGGCAATCCCTGCTCGGCGCAGTGGCGCTGCAGATCGGCCAGGCTCGCTTCGATATTCTGCATTCCGACTTTGCAGTAGGGGTGATCCGGATGGGCCGCCATAAAGGCGGGCAGGGCGGCGCGGGGATCCCCCTCGCTCTCCAGCAGGTCGACCGAGCCAGAGGAGAAGTGCAGGGCACTCTGGCCTGAGGCCATCAGCAGGGTCTTCTGTCCTGCCTCCACCAGCCGCAGGGCAGCTGAGAGTCCCGCCATGCCACCGCCGATAACGATATTGTCAAACTTCATGACGGCTCTCCTTGTGAGTGGTCTCGCTGGTTGGGTCGCGTGGGGTATCGGCGACCAGCTGTGGCGCCGTCCATTCCCCCAGGCCAAACAGCCCTTCGTAGATCCAGTAGGTGAACTCGGCCTCGCGCAGGGCATCACCCCACAGGACGGGGCGGGTTCCCTTGTAACGCTCCTCGAGGAACTGGCGCAGCATGACGCAGGCCTGACGACCGTCCGCCTTGCCATACTCCTGCATCAGGCCGGCGGCGCGATAGGCACAGAGCTCGCCCTGACAGGGCCCCATCCCCAGACGGGTGCGGCGGCGCAGATCGATGAGGTTGTCCACATCCAGCTCGCGCAGGGCGTATTCGATTTCGCCCGCGGTGACCATTTCGCACTCGCAGATCAGGGCGTTGGCCTTGGGATTGTCACGGAAGAAGGCGATGACCCGCTCGCCGTGGCGGTACTGGGCGGAGCCTTCGACCGGCACCGAGAGACCGGGAGCGGAGACCTTTTCCGGATCCCGCGAGCCGGGCAGGCTCAGCTCGGCGGTCTGGCAGGGTTTGCTGTTACCGAGCTTCTTGGCCAGCAGATCGGTGGCCCATTCGGCCATCAGGCGATAGGTCATCAGCTTGCCGCCGGTGATGGTGTTGAAGCCCTTGAGGCCGTCACGCTCGGCGTGATCCAGCAGCACGATACCGCGGCTGATGTTGCGGCCGGTGTCGTCACCGTCCACCGCCACCAGCGGGCGTACCCCGGCGTAGGCGCGCAGCAGACGGGTGCGGGCCATGATGGGAGCAAGCTTGATACCTTCGCGCAGCAACACTTCGACCTCTTCGGGTTCGACGGTGAGCTGGTCAATCTTGTTGTAATCGATGCGACTCGAGGTGGTGCCGATGAGGGAGATGGTGTCGCCCGGCACCAGAATGTCCGCATCCGCCGGTTTGCGAGCACGGTTGAGCACCAGCTGGTTGATGCGGTAATCCATGATGAGCAGGGAGCCCTTGGCCGGGAACATGCGGATGCCGAGATCGGCGTATTCGCAAATTTGCTGGCCCCAGATGCCGGCGGCGTTGATCACCTCCTGACACTCCACCTCGAACGCTTCGCCGGTGCGGGTATTGATCGCCTTGACCCCGTGCACCCGATCTTGCGTGCGCAACAGCCCCAGCACCTTGCAGTGGGTAAAGATGCGCGCGCCGTGCTCTTTGGCGTCCAGCACGTTGGCCGCGGCGAGGCGGAATGGATCGACCGTGCCATCCGGGACGTGGATGGCGCCGATCATTGCCGGGTTGGCGTTGGGCTCCATACACAAGGCTTCGCGGGGATCGAGCTGACGGGTTTCGATCCCGGCCAGGGCGCAGGCATCCATAAAGGTGGTTTGGAAATTGATGTCATCTTCCGGCAGGGTGAGGAAGAGGCCGCCGGTGTCTTCGACACAGTGGCTGGCAATCCGCTTGAGGATGCGGTTTTCCTGGATGCATTCGCGAGCTGACTCCTGATCCGTCACCGCGTAGCGGGCACCGGAGTGGAGCAGGCCGTGGTTGCGGCCGGTGGTGCCGGCGGCGATATCATCGCGCTCGAGCAGGATGCAGTCGATACCGCGCAGTGCGCAATCGCGCATGATGCCGGCCCCTGTGGCACCGCCGCCTATGATGACGACTTGTGTAGTTATTCTTTTCATTGTTGCCCGTCTCATCTCTTCCAGATGAGGCCAGTGTGGCCTACTTCTGAGTGGAAATGTTTGATATGGGCCAAATTTGCGTTCGCAAGCGCTCATTTCCCCGCGCGTTAATGAGCATTGTGTGACATTTGTCACGCTTGTTATCGCATCGGTTTATGGGCAGCTGGCGAATAACAGGCACAAAAAAGGGGCATCGGATGCCCCTTGTCACTGTTTGACGAGTCTGGTGGGTGTGTTATGGGTCAGCCGCAGCACTTCTTGTGCTTTTTGCCGCTGCCACAGGGGCAGGGATCGTTGCGGCCGGTTTTGGGCGGAAGGGGATCGATCTCCCCTTCGGTGTAGACCCAGCGCCCCTGATAACGCACGAAGCGGGAGCGCTCATGGAGGCAGTGGCGCTCATTCCCCTCCAGAAACCAGGCTTTGAACTCCACCATTCCGGATTCATCCTCCGGGTCGCCCTGGCTGGCGATGATCTCGAGACCGTCCCAGCGGGTGTCGATGCGAGAGAGCTCTTCGCCGGTGAGGCCGCCAAGGTGGGCCGGGTGCCAGCTATGGACCAGATACTCCCCCAGACCGAGCACAAAAGCGCTGTAGCGCGAGCGCATCAGCTGCACGGGAGTTTGGGCGGGCGCGCCGCGGTGAAGTGAACCGCAGCACAGTTCGAGAGAAAGGGTTGAGCCGCAAGGACAAAGATTCATGATTTTCATGTTCTGGCCGATTTGTTTAAGGGAATTGTAACGAAAGCTGGGCTAGCCCTACCAGCACCTATACTGATGAGTAGGCTAGGAATTCCAATAAAAACAGCTGCAAGGATGTGAAAGATGACGCTAAAACAGAAAATCCTGTTACTGGGTGCAGTCCCCGTACTGCTGATGGCCCTGGTGGTCAACCTAAGTAACTACATGGTCTCCAAAAGCGCTCTGGAGTCTGAGCTGGTGGTGGCGAGGGAAGATGCCATCAAGGAGCGCAAGGCGCTGCTCAGCAGTTACATCATGATGGCCAAAACCGCCATTGATGCCGTTTATGCACTGCCGGATTCACCGGAGAATCGGCAGAAGGTCAAAGAGTTGCTCAGGCCACTGCGTTACAGCAGCGATGGCTACTTCTTTGTCTATGACTTTGAGGGGAACACTGTATTGCTTCCGGTGCGTGCCGAGCTGGAAGGGAAAAACCGCTGGAACGACAAGGATGCCAAGGGCAAGTTGCTGATCCAGGACATCATCAAGGTGGCCCGTCAGGGGGATGGCTTCTCCGAGTACTGGACGGCCAAACCCTCTATCGGTCGCGATGCCCCCAAGCTGGCCTTCAACATGGTGCTGGACAAGTATCAGTGGGTCATCGGTACCGGTTTCTATATCGATGATATCGACAACGATCTGGCCGCCCTGCGGGCAGAGCGCGAGAGCAATATGCACGCGTCGCTGCAGAGCAGTGTGCTGGTGATCTTGCTGATCCTCGGTATTACACTGGCGGCGACTGTGATCGTGGGAAATCGAGTCACCAAGCCGCTGGCAGATGCCGTGTTGGCATTGAACGATATTGCCAATGGAGACGGGGATCTGACCCAGCGGCTCAAGGTGCAGAGTGACGATGAGATCGGGCAACTGGCTAGCGCCTTCAACCGCTTTGTCGAGCGGATCCAGTCGGTAGTGAGTCAGGTTGGCGAGACCAGTAACCATCTCTTCACCGCCGTTGACAAGCTGCACCATCTGAGTGAGCACTACGACAAGCAGATGCATGGTCATAGCCGGGAGACCGATCAGGTGGTGACTGCGGTGACCGAGATGAGCTCCACCGCCCAAGAGGTGGCTGCCAGTGCCTCCAACGCGGCGACGGCAACCAGTGATGCAGCCCGTGAATCGGACGCCGCTCGTGGTGTGGTCAGCACGGCTATCAACAGCATCAACCGACTGGTGGGGGAGGTGCATACCGCGGCTGGCGTCATCGCACAGTTGGCCCAAGAGACCGCCAAGATTGGTTCTGTGGTCGAGGTTATTCGCGGCATTGCCGAACAGACCAACCTGTTGGCGCTGAATGCGGCGATCGAGGCTGCCCGCGCCGGTGAGCAGGGCCGCGGTTTTGCGGTGGTGGCGGACGAGGTGCGTTCGCTGGCCGGTCGTACCCAGCAGAGCACCAAGGAGATCAATGAGATGCTCCAGCGCTTGCAAGGGGGGGTGAAGCAGGCGGTGGATGTGATGCAGGCGAGCGAGGATCGCAGTCAGGAGACAGTGCAGGAGGCGAGCCATATTGCCAGCTCCCTCGACAGCATGGTGATGGCGGTCAGTACCATCAACGACATGAATATTCAGATCGCTACCGCTGCCGAAGAGCAGCACGCGGTGTCGGAGGAGATCAACAAGAACCTGGTAGCCATTCAGCAAATAGTCAGCGAGCTGACCGATGCAGCCATGGAGTCCAATAGCACCACCCGCGATCTGGCCAATACCGGTGACAAATTGCGCAAACTGGTCTCCCAGTTCCGTTATTGAGCCCGACCATCTCGGTGATATTCACTCAACAATGCGGTCTGAACCCCGGTTCAGACCGCGCTTTATTTGGGGATCGAGCAATAATGTGTGAAAATCGGTGGCCCCAGTTTCAGCCCTTAATCCATACCCTATGAATGAGATCGTGAAAGGCAGTATCGATTTGATCCGTCAGCTCAACTATGGCCTGGTCTATGCCAGTCTGGAGGAGCACAAGGAGCTGTCGCGCACCGATCTCTCCCGCCTGACCGGCCTCTCGCCAGCCAGTATCACCAAGATCACCAGGGAACTGCTCGATGGGGGTCTGGTGGTCACCTGTGGTGAAAGTTCGGTGGGGCGCGGCCGTCGTCAGACCCTGCTGCGTATTAACGAGCGCCGCTTCCAGTTTCTCTCCATGCGTCTTGGCCGTGGCTACGTGGATATGGCGCTGTTTGACTTCTCCGGTCGCTCGCTGGCTCGCCATCGCCACCTCTTTACCGAGCTTGAGCGTAACGACCTGCTGGGCAGCTTAGTACATGCGATCCAGGGGTTCTTGCCGAAAAAGTCTCTCAATCTGGCCTGTATCGCTCTCTGTCTACCCGGACAGGTAGAGCGTCACTCCGGTATGGTCAAACATTTCCCCTTCTATGATCTGCGCAACTGGCCGTTGGGGCCGACCTTGCAGGAGGTGTTCTCGGTACCTGTGCTGGTAAGTGGTGATGTGCGCACCTGGATCCAGGCAGAGCGGGAGTGGGGGGCCGCCAAAAATTGCGCCGATGCGGTGCTGGTGTTTGTCCACAACGACATCGGGGTTGGCATGGTGGTCAATGGCCAGCTTATCGAGAGCGAGAATGCGCTGCTCGGTGATCTTAGCCACCTGCAGCTCGAGCCCTATGGCCAGCGCTGCTACTGCGGCGGCTTTGGCTGCGCCTGTACCCTGGTGACCAATCAGGCGCTGGAGGCGCAATACCGGGATCTGCGCGAGCGGATGCAGGAGCACGACTTGCCCGAGAGCGTTACCATCCGCGAGCTGTGCGAGCTGGCGCTGGCGGGCAACAGCCTCTGTCAGGATATTCTCCATCAGGCGGCGGGCCGCCTCTCCAAGGTGCTATCCAACCTCATCTGCCTGCTCAATCCGGGCAAGCTGCTGCTGGGGGGCGAGATCACCCGTGCCGATCGGCTGCTGTTCCCCATGCTGCACCAGTCGCTGGCGAGCCAGTTGCCCGCCGAATATCTGGTTCGGCTGCAGATTGAATCCACCCACTTCTACGAAGATCCCACCAAGCCCACCTCGGTGCAGGTGCACAAGGCGCTGCGCGATGGCAGCCTGTTGCTGGAGCTGCTGCGCAGCTGTCAGGAGTCGTAAGACAAGAGGAGTTGGCGCAGTGTCTGGCGAAAAGGGCAGGGATTGCTGTTCCGCCAGCGCGTAACTCGGTACAATCTTGCGCTTTTCCGGCAGTCCCCCTGTTATCGCGCCCTGTGGCGCCGTGACATGTTGGCACCGCTGCCGTTCCTGTTTTGACTCCAGTTGTGAACCTAGATGAAGCCTGTTCCTGATCACGCCGTCAACCGCCTGCGGGCCTGGCGCAAGAGTATCTCTACCCGACCGTTTCTTGCCCGTGGCGGCACTCTGGCCCGCTGTCCGGCCTGTCAGCTGCGCGAGGATTGGTGTGCCTGCGAGTGGCGCCCCGAACTCAAAGCAGAGGCAGGTTTCTGCCTGCTGATGTATGACAGTGAGCCGATGAAACCCTCCAACACCGGTCGCCTCATTGCCGATGTGTTGCCGGACACTACCTGGGCGTTTCTCTGGTCACGTACCCAGCCCCATTCCGAGCTGCTGGCACTGCTGGCCGATCCTGTCTGGCAGCCCTATGTAGTCTTTCCCGCTTGCGAGAAGGAGCCTGCCCGCCTGACCGGCGAGGTGACGCTGGCACCCGGCAAAAAGCCGCTCTTTATCCTGCTCGACGGCACCTGGCCGGAGGCGCGCAAGATGTTCAACAAGAGCCCCTATCTGGACGGTTTTCCGGTGCTCGCCATCAAACCCGATGCGCTCTCCACCTACGGCATGCGGGTCGCCAACTGCGACGAGCACCTCTGCACCGCCGAAGTGGCGGCCTGTGTGCTGGAAGTGGCGGGAGAGCTCAAGGCGGGGCAGGCCTTGCAGCACTGGTTCAACTTGTTCAGCAGCCGCTACATGGCCGGTCGGGTCAGCCGTTTCCCCGGTGCCGATGAGGATCATCTCTGTGAAGCGCTGTCGGCCATCAAGGAAGCGAACGTCGCTTCACCGGCTTGCTAACGGACACTTTGAGGGTTGGGCCAGGGGCGTGCCCGTTCTAATTAATGAAAATCAGGAATCAATTGTCTGCCACTGTTTCGTTAGATTCATGGTCAGTGGCCCGCTAGGATAGCGAACAGCCTGTGCAGCCCCCCGCACAACGTCGCTTTGGTTAGCTCCGGTTGCTCGATCCTTCGGGCAACCCACTCTCGAGAGGTCTATGGATGGAATTGGAACTGGTTACCCTGTTTGCCCTGTTCGGTGTGGCGCTTGTTGCCGGCTTTATCGATGCCATCGCCGGTGGCGGTGGTCTGCTGACGGTGCCTGCTCTGCTGGCCACCGGCATGCCCCCCGCGCTGGTGCTCGGCACCAACAAGCTGCAGAGCAGTTTTGGCTCCTTCTCCGCCACCTGGTTCTATGCCCGCAAGGGGTTGCTGGAGTGGGCCATGATCTGGCCTGCGGTGATCTGCACCTTTATCGGTGCGGCTATCGGCACGCTGGCGGTGCAGACCATAGACGCTGCCATTCTCGAGCGTCTGCTCCCTTTCCTGCTGATGGCCTTTGCCTGCTACTTCTACTTCTCGCCGCGGGTAAGCGATGCCGAGAGCTCCCGTCGTCTCACCCCCATGCTGTTTGCGCTGCTGGTAGGGGGCGGTGTCGGCTTTTATGACGGCTTCTTCGGGCCCGGCACAGGTTCGTTTTTTGCCATTGGTTTCGTGGCGCTGGCGGGCTTTGGCATGGCGCGCGCCACCGCCCATACCAAGCTGCTCAACTTCACCTCGAATATCGCCTCCCTGCTGTTCTTTGCGCTCGGTGGCAAGGTGGTGTGGAGTGTCGGCTTCTGCATGGCGCTGGGGCAGTTTATCGGCGCCCGCTTCGGCTCCAAAATGGTGCTGAAAAAAGGTGTGAAGCTGATCAAGCCGCTGCTGGTGACCGTCTCCCTGCTGATGTCCGCCAAGCTGGTGTGGAGCCAGTATCCCGAGCTGTTTGCCTGGATCTGAGTTGTGGCGACTGTGTGACAAATCAGATGTTTACGGGGCCCTCGGGCCCCGTTGTCATATCTGGTGTTTTACAGAGCTAACGTGGTAAGTCGCTGCGGTGGCGAAAGTGTTGGTGCAGGGCGCTAACCAGCCTGGCGATCCGCTCGCGCTTTAGGCTGTTTGGCCGGTAGACCAGATGCAGGGGACGGCCCAGCCCGAGCAGTTGGCGTGCCATCTCCCCCTGTTTTCCCACCAGTCCCAGCAGGCCAGCGGGGAGCAGCACAGGGCCAATACCTGCCTTGGCGAGTTCGATGAGCGCCAGATAGGAGTCGAGCTCCATGGCGGGTTCCAGCCCCAAATCAGCCAGCGGTTCGCGCAGGTAGCGGTTGGAGGGGTTCTCCAGATCCATAGTGAGGATCTTGCACCTGCTTTCTGCGCTGGCTGGCGGCAGGCTCTGCTGCTCCTCGCCAACCAGATAGAAGGGCTCCTCAAGCAGCAGATCGGCGCCGAGGCCATGGCCGGGAGGGAGCCGACCGGCGCAGATGCCGAGCAGGGCATCACCGCTGCGCACCCGCGCCAGAATGACCGGCGTATGGTGGGTGGAGAGGGCAAGGTGGGGATCGCGCTCCAGATAGTCGCGCATAAAGTGGGCGAGGTAGCCTGCCAGCAGGGTTTCGGAGCAGGCGATGGGGAGGGGGCTCTGATCCGCCAGATCCTGGCTATCGGCCAGCACTCCTTTCATCTCGGCCAGACTCGGGGCCACTCGTTCCAGCAGCTCCTTTGCCTGCGGGGTGAGGCGGATCTGGCGCCCCTCCGGCTCGATCAGCTTCTTGCCAAGGCGCAGCTCCAGCTGGGCAATCCGCTTGCTCACCGCCGACTGGCTGATATAGAGGCGACTGGCCACCTTGGCCATGGTCCCTTCACTCGCCAGCAGGCTCAGCGTCTCCAGCCCTTCCAGTAACATCTCGCCCCCTTGTTTATCGCCATCAGGATCGTCACAGATTGATCAGCGCTACCTTAGGGGCTGACTGGCTCAGGAGCAAGGGTCGTTTGCTGCCTTGGCCGGTCGAATGCGCCACTCGCTCAAGGGCGGCGCGAAGATCACCAGATTGCCGATGAGGCTGATCACTACTCCAGCCACCGAGACCGGCTGCCAGACAAAGCCTTCATAGAAGGTGGAGAGGGTAAGCGCCACCAGCGGAAAGAGCACGGTGGCGTAGGAGGCCTTGCTGGCACCGATGCGCCCCACCAGCGTCAGATAGGCGGTAAAGGCGATCACCGAGCCAAACAGGGCGAGGTAGACCATGGCCGCCAGATAGTGGCCATCGGTTGGCACCATCAGTTGCTGCCCGAGCAATGTGACCCAGCCCAGCAACAGCACCACGCCGTAAACCATGCCCCAGGGCACCAGTTGCAGTACGTGGTAGCCGTGGCGCTGGCCCCGGGCCGAGACCAGATTGCCCAGCGAAAAGCAGAGGGTGCCGCAACAGGCGAGCAGCAGCCCCTTCCAGCCGTTTGTACCCAGTTGCGCATTTGCCAGCACCGGCCAGAACAGTAACAGGGTGCCAAAGAGCCCCAGCAAGGAGCCTTGCAGCCAGCGCAGGGTGGGGCGCTTGCGCTCGAACAGCCAGAGGTTGAGACCGTTGAAGATGCTGGCACTGGCGAAGATCACCGCCGACATGCCGCTCGGGATGTAACGGGTGGCGTGGTAGAAGCAGA
The DNA here is from genome assembly GCF_049175075.1 of Aeromonas sp. 600774. Taxonomy (NCBI): domain Bacteria; kingdom Pseudomonadati; phylum Pseudomonadota; class Gammaproteobacteria; order Aeromonadales; family Aeromonadaceae; genus Aeromonas; species Aeromonas sp. 600774. The sequence continues at coordinate 6,673 of NZ_JAAKUJ010000005.1, read as the reverse complement.
GAAAGTTGGTGGAAAAGAGCAGGGCTCCGAGCAACGCGGCGTAACGCTGGCCGTGCAAGGGGAGGCGTGGAAAGCGGCCGCTGGCGGTGAGCAGGGCAAACAGTGCCACCGCTGCCAGCAGGAAGCGGTAGAGCACCGACACCTCGATGGGGATGGGGCCAAGTTGCCAGGCGATGGCAATCCAGGTGCTGCCCCAGATAAGCACGGTGGCGAGATAGAGCATCAGGTTCATCACAGTTCCGGTGAGTCAGTGAGAGGTATGACCCACTATGGGGCGGGTCCTGATGGCTGGATTGCACCATCTTGCGGTTTTTCATCGTCACACGCTGTCATCTGCGGGCGTGGTCGGTAAGATGGATGGCTGCGGGATAACCCGTACACATTTCCAGAACAGTTGGCAGGGGCGAATGAAAACAGCAGGGGTATTTGACGCACTGGTCAGCACCGGCGCCCGGCTGGAGGACGCCTGCTGGCTTGAACCCGGGCTTGGCGTCGCCAGTTGGCGCAACTGCTATGACCAGACCCGCTATCACAAGCCGGGCCACCACACCCTGAGCGTGTATCTGCAAGGAGGCGAGCAGACCGAGCGACTCGATGGGCCGGGTGGCCACGGCGGCACCGGCAAGGTGTGCATCATGCCGGATCACCACAGATCCGAGTGGCTGGTGCGCGAAGAGTTTCGCTTCTTTCATCTCTACTTCACCCCGGCTCACCTCACCCGTATTGCCGAGGAGGCGTGTGACAAGGAGGGGCGCCACCTGCAACTGGTGGACAAGACCTTTATCGACGATCCGCAGGCGGCCAGACTGGTGCAGCGCCAGTTGATGCAGCTTCAGTGGCAGCACGGGGTCGATCGGCTGGCACTCTCCCACGGCGCCTGGATGTTGATCCTCCACGCCTACCGCCACCACACCAAGGAGGCTCCCGGTTTGCCGCCTCTACGCGGCGGGCTGGCGCCCGTGGTTATCAAACGGGTGCAGGAGTATCTGCAGGCCCATCTGGCCGACTCGGTCACGCTGGCAGAGCTGGCTCAGCAGGCTGGGTTGAGCGAGTACCACTTCGCCCGCATGTTCGGCCAGAGTCTCGGCTGCCCGCCCCACCGTTATTTGCTGGGGCTACGGCTCAAACGGGCCAAGCAGCTGTTGGCTGGCCCCGAGCCGCTGGCCAGCATCGCCAGTCAGTGTGGCTTCTCTTCCCAGGCCCATTTCGGCAATCGTTTTCGCGAGGCGTTTGGTTTGACGCCGGGGCAGTGGCGGGCACAATTGTCATCTTCCCGTCACAGATAAGCCTGAGACTTTGGGCAAAAGAGGTGTACTCTCTACCACTCATCCATTGAAAGGAATGCCCATTGAATTATCGCAAACGTCAAATTCGTACCCGTCATCTTTGGTTTAGCCACTGGAATGCCCCGCAAGATCGCACCGCTGTTGTTACCCCTCCCGAACCTGCAGTGCCTCACAGTTCACGTTGAAAAAGCCCGGCTGCCGATAGGATTTTTCCGGTAACTTTGCCACTATTGTTCAATCTGAGTGACGTGGACATTGCTGGATGTTTCTGGAACGTATTGAAGTAAAAGGTTTTCGCGGTATAAATCGTCTTTCGCTCGGGCTGGATCACACCACAGTACTGATCGGCGAGAATACCTGGGGCAAGTCGAGCCTGTTGCGCGCCCTCTGGTGTCTGCTGGGGCAGAATGCCGAGCCCTATCAGTTCACCACCGATGATTTTCACCAACCGGAAGATCCCGAACTGGCTCCTTCGCGTCATCTGCAACTGGTGCTCACCTTCAGTGAACACAGGCCACAAATGTGCCAGCACTCCCGTCGCCTGGCTCGCCTGGGCGCTTCCTGGGTGCTGCACAAGGACAAGTTTCATCGTATCCACTATCGTGCCAGCGCCGAGCTGCAAGCGGATGGCTCGGTACTCACCATTCACGACTTTCTCGATGGGGTTGGAAAGAGTCTGCCTATTGCCAATTCTCACGAGCTGGTCAGCCTGCTGATCACCATGAACCCGGTGTTCCGGCTGCGGGATGCTCGCAGTGCTCGCAACGGGGTGGAAACCTTGCAGTGGGGAGACCTCTCGGAGCACAGACTCAGTGAACTGGCCGACAAGCTGATCGATGAGCCCCAGCGTATCGGCGAGCCGGAGCTCAAAGAAGCATTGCAGGCAGTGCGCCAGCTGATGGATCACTATTTCAACGCTCTGGCCCCCATCAAGAACAAACCGCGCAGCCAGCGTGACATCATCAATCGTCCCATGACGCTGCGCAATCCTGGCAACCTGCACACCCTGCTGCGCCATGCCGATAACCGCACCCTGCAACTGGCGATGGCCGGGATGGCGGCGACCCTGCTGCAGGCGCGAGGCAATCGCGAGCTGGAGGAGGGGGCTCGCCCCATCATGATCCTCGAAGATCCCGAGAGCCGCCTGCACCCCACCATGCTGGCGCTGGCGTGGGGGCTGCTGGAACAACTGCCGGGCCAGAAGCTGCTCACCACCAACTCGGGGGACTTGCTTTCTTCACTGCCGCTCAATCAGGTACGACGACTGGTGCGTCGGCAGCAGGATATCCTCTGTCACCAGCTGGGGGGCGAGCGCTACAGCAGCGACGATCTGCGCAAGATCGCCTTCCATGTGCGGATCAACCGCCCGATGTCGCTATTTGCCCGTTGCTGGCTGCTGGTGGAGGGGGAGACCGAAATCTGGTTGCTCTCCGAGCTGGCCCAGATCTGCGGCTACAGCTTGCGGGCCGAAGGGGTGCGGATCATCGAGTTTGCCCAGTGCGGCCAGTCGCCGCTCATCAAGGTGGCGCGGGATTTTGGCATCGAGTGGCACCTGCTCACCGATGGCGACGAGGCGGGGCTCAAGTATGCCGCCTCGGCCCGCGGTCAGCTCAAGGGCGAGCGGGAGCGGGATCGCTTGACCCAGCTCCCTGCCGCCGACATCGAGCACTACCTCTATCACAACGGCTTTGAGGCGGTGTTCCGGCGCGAGGCCGGGGTGGGTGGGCGCGCCATGTGGAGCGCCAGCCACATCATCAACAAGGCGATCCATCACCGCAGCAAGCCGGGGATGGCGCTGGCGGTGGTGGAAGAGGCTGAGCGGCTAGGTGCCGACCATATTCCGCCGGTGATCCGCCAGATGTTTGCCCGGGTGGTGGCGCTGGCCCGCGGTCAGGGCTGAATCCGGCGCCGCATCCCGTCACTATGGGCATGGCTGCCAGCAGGGCGCCCTTCAAGGTGGGCTGTGCTGGCGGAAATTGCCCCGGATTGTTTGCCCCTGATCGTTTGTCACGATTGGGGATAGCCGCAGGTTTGGGTATACTCGCCCACTCTTCTCTGGCGCCCCGCTGGCGCACTTCGAATCCTTGCTGCTGGAGGCATCATGTTCGTCCAACTCCCTTTTTGGCTCTTTCCCCTCACCGGACTGATGGCGCTCGGCGCGCTGATCGCCCTTGGCATCGTGCTGTGGCGCGGTGATCTCTGCCCCGGCCAGCGTTCGCGGATCAGTCAGCAGCTCTTCTCCATCTGGGTTATTACCGCTCTCTCTTTGATGCTGGCGGTGGAGGCCAAGGCGGCCAGCTGGCTCATCTGGAGTGGTGGTATTGCGCTGGTGTCGGGGATCGGCCTCTCGCTCGCCCAATCCCGGCTGGAAGGCAAACGTTCAGTCCCCTCGACGCTGCTCTGGTTACCGGCGTTGCCCCTCGCTGTGTATGGCGTCGGGCTGCTGCAACTGCAGGGCTGGGTGAGCGGTCTGCTGCAGATGGCGATGCTGGGGGCGGCGTTTGCCCACCTGATGTTGCTGCGAGCCCGTCATCGCCTCACTGCGTTCAATACCTTGCTGCCGCTGGCTGCGCTGGCGGGCGCCATGGCCAGCCTTGTCTGGCTGGCCGTGCTGGTGGGCTGGCAAGGGGCTGAAGCCAATCTCGATGCTTTGATCCCGGCGGTGGTGACACAGGCTGCGTTGCTGGTGGCCTCTCTGCTGCTCTGGTTCAGCCCGCTCTACTTGCAGCGTGATACCGCGCCAGTGGTGGTCTCCACCTCCCTGTGTGGCCTGCTGATCGCCCAGATCGCCGCTACCAGCGTGTTGCACCAGCTGATCTGACACTGGCGCTGAAAAGAGAAAGCCCCGAGCCAAGGTCCGGGGCTTTTTCATATCTGACTCCGAGAATCAATAGAAGTCATCGGCCCCGCAGATAAACAGGCAACTGCTGCGTGGCTGGGCGAGATACTCTCTGGTCAACCCTTCCAGCGGCATGCCGAAGGTGCAGATATCTTGCGGCGAGGGGAGGGCGGTATCGAGGATCCGCCGCCAGTAGCCGCCGACTCCCTTGGGGGGGCTGGGCAGGTTGAAGGTGAGGGGCTCCCAGTATGCGTTGAACAGTACATAGAGTGCCAGCTTGGTTTCGCTCGACAGGGCCGACATGGCGATAGCATGGGAGTGGGGACTGAGGTCTGGCTGCATGGCATTGACGCCGTGCCAACAGATCTCGCTGTGCCGCAGGATCTCGGTGAGCGACAGCGGCATGCTCTCCTGCTCCGGGCGTTGGAACAGGTGTTTGCGATATTGGATCAGCTCCTTCATAAAGCGGAACATCTCCTGGCTGCGGGGAGTTGGTTGCCAATCCATCCAGCAGGTCGGGTTGTCCTGACAGTAACCGTTGTTGTTGCCGTGCTGGGTGCGCAGCAGTTCATCCCCCATCAACAGCATCGGGGATCCCACCGATAACAGGGTTGCCACCATCATGTTTTTGGCCTGGCGCGTGCGCAGGGCGTTGATCTGGGGATCTTCCGTTACCCCTTCATGGCCGTGGTTCCAGCTGAAGTTGTGATCACAGCCATCGCGGTTCTGCTCACCGTTGGCCTCGTTATGCTTGTTGTTGTAGCTGGCCCAGTCCCACAGGGTAAAGCCGTCGTGGCAGGTGACGAAATTGATACTCTTCTCGGGATCTGCGTGGTGATAGTGGTAGATGTCGGGACTGCCGCAGAGCCGCTCGACAAAGGCGGTGACGCTGTTGTCATCCCCGCGCAGAAACCGGCGTACGTCGTCCCTGAACTGGCCGTTCCACTCACGCCAGCGGGCGCCGGCCAGTGACCCCACCTGATAGAGTCCCCCCGCATCCCAGGCTTCGGCGATCAACTTGATATCGGCAATCTTGGGGTCGGTATCTATGGTACGCAGGGTCGGGGCATTGGCTTGGGGCTGACCCGATTCGTCCCGCGACAGGATGGCTGCAAGATCAAACCTGAAGCCATCGACGTGCATCTCCTGACGCCAGAAGTGGAGGCTGTCCATGATCATCCGCAGCACCACCGGATGGGCGCCGTTGAAGGTATTGCCGCAGCCCGAATAGTTGGTGTCCTTCTGGTTGTTGTCGAGGATGTAGTAGGCCTCGTTGTCGATGCCGCGAAACGAGAAGGTGGGGCCATCATCTCCCCCTTCGGCGGTGTGGTTGTAAACCACGTCCAGGATCACCTCGATATTGGCCTTGTGCAGCGCCTTGACCATGTCGCGAAATTCGGTCAATGGATCATCGCCGCGGGCGTATTGGGCGTGGGGGGCGAAAAAGGACATGGGGCTGTAACCCCAGTAGTTGGAGAGTCCTTTGGGCGCATCCTGAGGATCGAACTGGAACACTGGCAGCAGCTCGACGGCGGTGACGCCGAGAGATTGCAGATAGGGGATCTTCTCAATCAGCCCGAGATAGGTGCCACGCAGCGCCGGATCGACCCCGGAGCTCGGGGACTTGGTAAAGCCCCCCAGATGCAGCTCGTAGATCACCGAGCGGGAGAGGGAGTGAGCGGGCAGTTTGTCTCCTTCCCAGTCGTAGTGGCGAGTATCGACCACCTTGTTCTTGGCGCAACAAGCCAGATTGCTGCCTGGACGGGCCGCCGCCCATCGATCGTAATTGGCGCCAAGCTCGATGCTGCGGCCGTAAGGGTCGAGCAACACCTTCTCGGCATCGAAGCGGGTGCCGCCATATGGGCGCCACGGGCCCTGAATGCGATAGGCGTAACGTTGCCCGACCGAGATCCCCTCCACATGGATATGCCAGTAGTAGGCGGTGCGGTTAAGGCGCGGGGAGAGGGGGATCACCTCGGGGGTCGCATCGTCTGCGCTTGCGAAGAGCAGCAGTTCGACCCGGCTGGCGAGGCGTGCCCAGATCGCAAAGTTGACGCCGTTACTGTCGGGTGTGGCCCCCAACTGACGGCAGTGACCGGCGGAGATGCGCATATTCTACCTACCCAAAATGAGGAGTGTTCACCTCATTGAGTGTAGTGCCGGATGCCTGGCAAGGACTCGATTGCCTGAAAAAACAGCATGATGCTGCTAATGACCGCACTATTTGTCCGATTAATCTACGAATAAACTTTTTTTGAGATATTTACTTGCAATCTGTGCGCTGGCGCCTATTATTGGCGACCTCAGACGCGGGGTGGAGCAGCCCGGTAGCTCGTCGGGCTCATAACCCGAAGGTCGTCAGTTCAAATCTGGCCCCCGCAACCATCTGAGATCCTGACCAGTCAAGCCGGTGTCACCGGTTGGTGGAAAAGGATAAATCGAACTGGCTACTGCTCGGCCACTTCGAGAAAAATTCGGACGCGGGGTGGAGCAGCTCGGTAGCTCGTCGGGCTCATAACCCGAAGGTCGTCGGTTCAAATCCGGCCCC